>JAUXWS010000066.1 GCA_030685015.1 bacterium | reverse complement strand
GGGGGGACTGGCGGCCGCGCGGCTGGGCATCCGGGTCCTTGGCCTGCTGGTGGGCTGGGTGGTGGCACGCGTGCTGGGGCCGGAAGGCCTGGGACAGCTGAGCATGCCCAACCTCGTGCTGGTGGCCCTGCCCTTCCTCACGATGGGCTTCCCCGACGCCTTGGTGCGCGAGCTGCCCCTGGCCCGCGGCGGCCCGGACGGCCTGGCCCAGCGCCTGCGGGGCGGCGCCTGGTTCATGACCCTGCTCCTCGCCCTGGGATTGGCGGTCCTGTTTCTTGCCTTGCAGCCCTGGCTGGGCGGCTGGTTCGCCGATCCCCTCCTGCTGCGGCTGGCCATCCTCTCCGGCGTCTGCCACGCCGCTTTCAAGGTCAGCTACTGCGATCTCAACGGCAGCCGGCGCATCCGCGACCTGGCCCTGCTGCAATTCATCCAGGGGGCGCTGCGCGGCGCGGTCGTCCTCCTGCTTCTCTTCACCCTGCCCGAGTCGGCCCAGGTCTACGCCCTGCATGCCGGCGTCTCCATTTCCCTGCTTGCCGGCATCGGCTGGGCCGCCCGGCACGGCGGTGTGGCGGCGCCGCGCTTCGATCTCCCGGCCATGCGGCTGCTCTGGCGCTCCGGCCCCCCCCTGGCCCTCGCCTCCCTCGCCCTGCTGCTCCTCGTGGCGGGGGACCGCCTGGTGATGAGCCGCCTGCTGCCCCTGCCGGTCCTGGGGCTCTACGAGCAGGGCGTGCTCTTGCGCGACGCGCTGCTGCTCCTGCCCGCCGTGCTGCTCACTGTGCTCATCCCGGACTACACGGCGCGCCAGGGGGATCCCGCCCGGCGGCCGGGTCTGCTGGCCGATGTGGCCCGCCAGAGCGGTTTGGTGGCGGTGGGGGCGCCCGTCCTGCTCGGCCTTGGCCTATTGCAACTGCCCTGGCTGATCAGCCTGCTCCTGCCCCGATTCCTCCCGGGCGTGCCCCTCTTCCAATTGGCCGCCCTGGGGGTCTGCCCCCTCTTTCTCTCCTACATTCTGGTCAGCTTGCTCATGAGCGAGGGCCGTGCCGCGCGGGTGGGCCTCCTCGCCGCCGCCTGCCTCGCCCTCATGCTGGGCCTGGACCTGCTGCCGCCCCCCGCCTGGCTGGAGCCTTGGCTGGCCGGAGCGGCGAAGGGTGCCCCCGCCGCGGGCCTGGACCGCGCGCTGTGGGGGGCCCTGGTCGCCTTCGCCGGCTTCTGGAGCTACAGCCTGGTCGTGCTGCTGGGATCGGCGCGCCGCCTGGACTTGCCTCTGCGCCGCGTCCTGGGCTGGTTGGCGCCCTCCCTGGCCCTGGGCGCCGTCGGCCTCCTGGGCCTGGGAGAGGGCTGGCTGCAGGAATGGAACCCGTGGGTCAACCTGGCGGCCCTGGCGGCCGCCGCCCTGTTGCTGGGCGCCTATGAGACGCGCAGTGGCCAATTGTCCAAGGTGTGGCGGGCCCGCCGCGCCCCCAAGCGATGAGGCGAAGATGAAGAGGAAGACCCAGGTCCTGCTGCTGGGCGGCATCGTCCTCGTGCTGCTCGCCGTGCTGCTGGCCCCCTTCTTCAGCGGCCTGACGCTGCTGCCCGCGGACACGGTGAAGAGCCTGCCCTTCTCCGAGTTCGGGCGCGCGCAGATCTTCCGCCACGGCCATGTGGCGCAGTGGATCCCCTACCTCTTCGGCGGCATGCCCTGCTACGCCAGCGTGATGGTGACGCCCGCCTACCTGGTCTCCGCCATCGCCACCTGGGGTCTGGGCAGCGTGCTGCCCGTCATGAAGGATCCCATCGTCCTGCATTTCCTGCACCTGCTGCTGCTGGGGGCCGGCTCTTTCCTCTACCTGCGGCGCCGGCGCCTGGGCTGGCTGGCGGCGGGCTTCGGGGCGCTGACCCTCACCTTCAGCACGACCCTGGTCGGCCTGATGGGGGCCGGCCACACCATCAAGCTCTGGACCGTGTGCTGGATGCCGCTCGCCCTCTACTGGCTGGACCGCCTGCTGGAGGAGCGCAGCAGGCGCAACCTGGCGCCGGCGGCCCTGGTCCTGGGCATGCTTTTCACTGTCAAGCATGTGCAGATGAGCTGGTACTTCCTCCTCTTCGCCGGCCTCTACACGCTGCTTCGTCTGTGGCAGATGCGCGGCGGGGAGGGCCGGCCCTGGCTGGGGGCGGGTCTGCGCGCCCTGGCCTGGGTGGCGCTGGCACTGGGCCTGGCCGCCTTCTTCCTGTTGCCCGTGCTCGAATACTCCTCACTCAGCATGCGGGCCGGCACCGAGGCGGCGGTGGCGGGGGGCGCCTACGCCGGCTCCTACTCCTTCCCGCCCGCCGACCTGCTGACCTGGTGGATCCCCGGCGCGCGCGGCTTCGGGGGCGGCACCTACTGGGGCGCGCTGGAATACACGGCTTTCCCGCTCTACGCCGGGGCCCTCTGGCTGCCATTGCTGGTCGTGGCCTTCCTGGCGAAGGAGGACCGGCGGCGGCTGTGGCCCTGGCTCGTGCCCGTCCTCCTCATGCTGCTGCTTGGCCTGGGCCGCTTCACCCCCCTCTTCGGCGCGCTGGTGGACTGGCTGCCCGGCTACGCCAAGCTGCGCGCCCACATGTGGGCCCTGGCCCCCGCCCAGATGGGCCTCATCTTCATCGCGGCGCTGGGCCTGGACCGGTTGCTCAGCTTGGCCGCCGGCCTGCGAGGCGGGGCCGGACCCGAGGCCAAGACCCGCGCCTTCACCGCCCCACCCACCCGCTGGGCGCTGGGCGCCGCGCTGGGGGCCCTCCTGATGGCCGGCCTGTTCCATTTGGCGAAACCGGATCCGCAGAAAGGCCTGTCCCCCGGCGATTCCTATCGCCACGAGCTGGACGAGCAGCGCGTCGCCTATTACCTCCAGCAGCAGGGCGTCCAACCGCGGACCGAGCGGGTGGAGCAGGTGGTGGGCCAGCTGCGGGCCACGCGCGCGGCCGAACTGCGCGGCGACGCGGCACGTACCCTGCTCTTCGCCGGGCTGGCCAGCTTGGCCCTGTGGCTGCTCCTGGCCGGGGTGCTGCCCCTGCCCGCCTTGGCCGTCTTGCTGGGCCTGCTCGTCGCGGCGGACCTGCTCCCCATGGGCCGGCGCACCCTGGCCTTCGAGGCGCGGCGGGATCCCCAGGCCCTTTTCCGGGCGCGCGGCGCTCTGGCCCAGTTGGCCGCCCTGCCCGACAAGCACAGTTTCCGTGTCTGGCCGGACGGCGTCTACGGAACCAACGAGGCCGTCTGGCACGGCCTGCACAGCATCGAAGGCTACCACGGCGCCAAGCCGGCGGGGATCCAGCGCGTGTTGGGCGAGGGGCGGGTGGCCCTGCCCGGAGGCGGCTCCACCTTGCATCCCGCCTGGCTGGACCTGCTCAATGTGCAATGGGTGATCAGCCGCCAGTCACCGCCGCCCTGGCTGGAAGTGGCGGGACAGCACCCCGACGGCTTCCTGCTGCGCAATCCGGGCGCCCTGCCCCGCCTCTCCTTCCCGGCGACCTGGGAGGCCCTGCCCGGCGAGGAGCATTTCGAGCGGGTGATGGCGGGCCTGGACCCGCGCGCCCTGGCCCTGGTGGATCCCGCGCCGCCCTTGCCGGCGGGCCTTTCCACCGGCGAGGGGCGCATTGTCCGCTATGAGCCCGACCGCATCGAACTGCGCCTCACCACGGCGGGCCCCACTCTCGCCCTCCTCTCGGAGATCTGGCTGCCCCGCGGTTGGAGGGCCACCCTGGATGGACGGGAGGTGCCCATCCTGCGCGCCGACCACCTGCTGCGGGCGGTGGCTGTCAGCGAGGCGGGCGATCACCACCTCATCCTGGAGTACCGGCCGGCAGCCTGGATCTGGGGTCGCTGGATCACACTGCTGACCCTGGCCGCCCTGCTGTTGGGACGCTTCGGCTTGCACCGCCACCACCCGGCCCCGGCCCGGGAGGAGACGGCGGCGGCCTGAGCGACCGCATGCTCGTTAATTCAACCAATTCGGTTGACAGACGGCAAAGATGGGCGACGGATGGGATGCCGTCAGGGGGACGGATAATCGCCCGAAGCGCCCGATCTTGCACAGGCGCAAAGCTGAGGCGGCGGCATTCCACGATTTGAATTGTTTGCTGATCAGCAACTTCCATCTTGAAGGATCGTTGGCACAGAGCTTGCTCATGTCGGAATCAGCAAAATCGGAAGTACGATGCAGCCGTACGGAATCCGCTGAGGGGTCGCCCGATGGGGGTCGCGGTGATCAAACGGTGGGGCGGTTTCCAGAAATGAATGGGGGATCGGCATGTCGAAGGTCATGAAAAGGCGCGTGACGGATTTCAGGAAGCGGGTGGATCTTTACTTCTCCTCGCCTCTCTTCTTGCTCCTGCTCGTGGCGGCCTTCATGCTGATGTAGAATTCTTCAGGCTACATCGAGTTTCCGCGCCCGGCTCATCGGCCGGGCGTTCCTTTTTCTACACATGACGAGATCCGCCCGACCTGCTTCCCGGCGGCGGATTGCATTCCCTTCGCCCAATCTCGATTTTCCACGAAACACTTGGGCCAGGCGGCGGTCGGAGCCACTTCGCAACCATGGAGGAATCATGAAGCCTGGACGGATCTCCCTTGTTCTGCCCCTCTGCCTGATATCCACCCACCTGCTGGCCGCGCCCCTCTCCCCGCTCCGCACCCGCGGCGATCTGGGCGCCTGGAGCGTGGGCTCGGTCGCCGCCGGCCGTGGTCCGGCCGCCGGTTATTGGAATCCGGCCCTGTGGGGGTACTACGACAACACGGCGGAGATGGAATTCATCTTCTCGGGGGAGGGGGACGACCATCCCCAGCAGAGCGAGTTGGCCTTCTTCACCAATCTGGGGGGACTGGGCTTCGGCCTCGTCCACGAGGAGGATCCCACCGGCCGGCACTCCATGAACCAGTACCGCCTGGGCGTGGGATTCGGCGACAAGGGCAACTACACGGGTCTGGCCTATGGCTGGAGCAACGGCACCTGGGATGCCGCCCAGGAACCGGACCAGTTCATCGTCTCCAGCCTCAACCACCTCCATCGCTATGCCAGCCTGGGCATGACCGGCACCATCGCCCTGGGGCGCACCTATCAGTTGCCCCGCTACCTCTACGAGGCGGGCTTGGCCCTGCGGCCCTTCTGGGACCGCGCCACCCTCTCCCTGGACGGCGCCTGGCGCTTCGACAGGGACGCCTACGTGAAGAAGACGGACCAGTACTGGCTGGGCGTGGAGCTGGAGCCGGTGGATTACCTGCGCCTCAGCGCCCGCCAGGCGGTCAACCTGGGCGGCCATGCCGGCTTCGAGCCGGGCTGGACGGTGCAGGCGGGCGTGCAGCTGCGCGGCCTGGGCTTCAGCACCATCCTGCCCCAGGCCGACAACGACAACCTGGATCCGGGCCGGCGCTACTCCATCCACGTAAGCGACCGCACCTTCAACCAGGGCCTGCCCCTGGGCCACAAGAAGCACCTCTTCGCCCGCATCGAGCTGGCCGGCATGGCCGGCGAGTATCCCTGGCTGGTCTCGGGCCAGAAGTTCCAGTTGTCCAAGTTCCTGCGCCAGATGAAGGACGCCGAGGCCAACCCCCGCCTGAAGGGCCTGTTCATCAACATCAAGCCGGACTTCCAGGCGGACCTGGCCCTGCTGCGGGAGATCCGCACGCGCATCGAGGACTACAAGCGCCGGACGGGCGGCGAGGTGGCTGTCTTCAGCCACATGTACAGCCTGTCCACGCTTTACGTAGCCTCCGTGGCCGACCGCCGCGCCCTGCTGCCTGTGGGCGGCGCCCAGCTGGACAACTTGGGGCGGGAGCGCCTCTACCTGGCCGACGTCCTGGAGGAGGCGGGGATCGATTTCGTCCGCTTCAACGTGGGGGCCTGGAAGGGCGCGGGCGAAGACCTGGACCGCGCCTCCATGTCCCCCGAGGTGCGGGAGAACGTGGGCCGCTGCTTCAACGACATCTACCAGCACATGACAAGCGGGATCCAGCAGGGTTATGGCTTCAGCGACGCCCAGATGGAGCGCGTGCTGGAGCGCTGGTTCTTCTCCAAGGACGACATGTTGGAACTGGGGCTGGTGGACACCCTGCTCTACGACGATCAAGTGGAGGACTGGGTCTGTCGCCGCGAATCGAGCGACGATGACGACGGGAAGAAGGACAGCCACGGCATCACCATCTCCCTGGGCTTCGATGCGGCCAAGCTGAAGAAGCTGAAGGAGGACCGGGTCGTCTCTCTGGCCTCCCTGCAGGAGAAGCCGGCGAAGCGGCGCTGGGGCGTGCAGCCCGAGGTGGCCGTCATCTACGCCGCCGGCCCCATCATGTCGGGCCGCAGCCTGGGTCCCTTCCTCATCGGCGACGAGACCCTGGTCAAGCAGTTCAAGGCGGCCCGCGAGGACGACAACGTCAAGGCCGTCGTCTTCCACATCGACAGCCCCGGCGGCAGCGGCTACGCCTCCGACCTGATCTGGCGCGAGATGGAGCGCCTCAAGAAGAAGAAGCCCCTCATCGTGGTGCAGGGCTTCGTGGCGGCCTCGGGCGGCTACTACCTGTCCATGGCCGCGGACACCATCCTCTCCACGCCGCTCACCATCACCGGCTCCCTCGGCGTGGCGGCCGGCCTCTTCATCGACAAGGGCCTGATGGAGAACTCGCGCCTGCGCCAGGACGGCGTCTGGGCGGGCAAGAAGGAGAGCTTCGGCGGGGCCATGGTCATGGCGCCGCTCAACGTCGACGCCGGCAGCGCCCAGTTCCGCCTCCCCGCCTTGCCTGTGTTCGGCCGCGAGCTGACGGAGGGTCAGTCGCTGGAGGTGCAGGCCATGGTCCGCGATTTCTACAATGATTTCGTGCAGAAGGTGGCCGATGACCGCGGCAAGAGCTGGGAAGAGATCGACGCCATCGCCGAAGGCCGGATCTGGTCCGGCCGCGAGGCCCAGCGGCTGGGGCTGGTGGACGGCCAGGGCGGCCTGCAGGACGGCATCGACCTGGCCATCGAGCGCGCCGGCCTGCGCAAGGACGACGTCAAGTTGCGGGAGATCCACCCGGAACTGAATCTGGCCGACCTCCTCAACCTGCTGCGCCTGCTGGGGCAGGGCGGCGGCCTGACGGCGGCGCAGGAGAGCCTGGTGGCCGAGCAGATGGGCCTGGCCCGCGACGCCCGCTATCAGATCCTGGGTTCGGGGCGGCCCGAGATGCTGGTGGACGAGGACCTGCTCGCCTTCCCGCAGCGCTAGCAGCCTGTCGGACTTGGCCACTTGGCGGCCTTCATCGCCCCAATCCGTCCGGATTTTCCGCAAGTTTCTTGAACAGACCACCAGTATGCCCTGCGAAACTTCCGAAAAACCGGCCTCGATTTGGACGCGAATCCCATCCAAAGCCCAAGCCCGACAGGCTGCTAGCCCGGGACGTGAAGTCATCAATCTGGAAGGACTGATCCATGAAGAAGAGCACGCGTCGCGGCCTGGCCCTGCTGTGCGCCCTGCTGCTGCTGGCTCAGGCCGCCTGCTCCCTGCACGGCAGGGGCGGTGGCGGCCTCTCGCCGGAGGGCGCCGCCCTGGTGGGCACCTGGGAGGACCTGGAGACGGGATCCCTCACCATCGTCGCGCTGCGTGAGGGCCGGCCCGTCGTCCAGTCGGTGGTGGACGGCGATGGCGAGAACTTCCCCATCACGCAGCAGCACTGGGACGGCCGCACCCTGACCTTCACCTATCAGGTGCCCTCCTCGGGCTACCTGGTGGAGATCGTGTTCATTGGCGTGGAGGGAGAGCGCCTGGCCGCCACCTGGAGCAACCAGGCCCCGGACGGCCAGATCGCCGCCGGCAGCCAGGACTTCCAGCGCGTCAGATAGAGTCTTGTCCACGGCCACGGGCGGGGGGCGGTCCCCCCCGCCCCGTGGCGGAGCGAGACCGCCCTGGCTTGCGCCCCGATGCTCCCTTTGCTACTCTGTGGGCCTTCCGCCGCGTTCGTCTAGTGGTTCAGGACGCTGGCCTCTCACGCCGGTAACACGGGTTCGAATCCCGTACGCGGTACTGCCAACCCGCTGCGAGCCTGCTTGGCGGCAGGCTCCTTCATGTTCCAGCCCGACTGTCAGCGCAGGGGCCTCCGCGGTCCGGCCTCCCGCCGGATTTGCAGTCGGGGCGCGGGCCGGACTCTGCTCTCCCGCCCGTCCGGATGGCATTGCAGGCAGGCGGGACTGTCGTAGAGGTAGCCGGCCACGTCCTCGTGCTCGTTGTCCATGGCTGAGCGCCGGTGGGCATGACAGCCCAGGCAGGAGAACTCCGCCAGGTCGGCGCCATTGATGTGGCAATCGGCGCAAGAGGTCCATTGGCCGCGGTGCTCGCCGGAGTAGATGGGGAAGAAGCGGCGGTCGTGGTCGAAGCTGGCGCCCTGCCAGCCCGCCGTGCTGTGGCAGGCGGCGCAATCGGTGGGGAAGCCCGCCGTCAGGTGGTTGGGATTCTGCGCGGCCTGGTAGTCCCCCAGATGGCAGGCCTGGCATTCCTGCGGCGTGCCGGCGTATTGCCCGCCCTGGTGGCAGGCGGCGCAGGCCGTGCCGCGGTGGGCGCCGCTCAGGGGAAAGGCCGTCCAGCCGTGATCAAAGCGCGCCGGCCGCCAGGCGGCGCTGCCGTGGCAGTCACCGCAGGTCAGGGGAAAGCCGCCCGCCCCATGATCCGGCTCGGCCGCAGCCTGGTACTGCCCCAGGTGACAGGCGGCGCAGGCGGGGGAGGCGGTGGCGAAACGATCGGCGCTGCCTCCCTGGTGGCACTGGGCGCAGTCGAGCGCCCCATGCGCCCCGCTCAGCGGGAAGAGGCTGCGTTCGTGGCGGCGCCGCAGCAGTTCCTGGTCGAACCAGCGGGCCGGACGGTGGCAGTCCGTGCAGCCGTCGCCCAGGCTGCCCTGGTGGATGTCCAGATGGCAGTCCTGGCAGGACGCGGCCGTGCCACGGAAGCGCAGGTCCCGGTGGCAGGCGGCGCAGGCCACCCCGGCGTGGGCGCCGGCCAAGGGCCAGGAGCTGTCGCGGTCGTGCCGGAAGGCCGGATCGCGGCGCAGGGTCCAGTCGCTGGTGGTGTGGCAGGCCGCGCATGTGTACGCCAAGGGTCCATGGGGACTCTCGACGGCGCCCGCCGTGACGCCCGCCCACAAGAGCAGCAGGAGACAGGCGCTCATCCCGCCCTCTCCCGGCCCGGCCTGAGCCGAAGATCTCCGCGCAGGCCCAGGCGCCATTCCCGCTGCCAGTCCTGCTCCAGCCTGTGCCATTGGGTTCCCGCCTCCCAGCGCAGGGAAGCGGGCAGGCGGCCGTGCAGGAAAAGTCGGGCGGCGGCGCCCGCCTCCCGGTCGAGCTGCCGCACCACCCTCCAGCCGCGCAGGCCCAGTTCGATCCCCGGCAGGCGCGGCGGGGCCAGCCCCAGATTCAGGCCGGCTTCACCGCCCCGATCACGCGGCCCCAGCAGCAGCTGAACATCCAGATCGGCCCGGTTGAGCAAGCCCTGCGTGCGGTGATGCGAGAGGCCCAGCCCGACCAGGCGCTCCATCCCGCTGTCCAGGCGCACGCCGCGGGCCCTCCCCTGCAGGCGGGCCTGCAGGCCGCCCACCCGGTGCCCCAGGGCCAGCGTCAGCTGCTGGCGACGCGGCTCGACCAGTGGCGTGACCACCGCCGGCAGCCCTGTCTCCGGACGGGGCCACTCCGTCAATTGATGGCCGGCTTCCGCCTGCCACTCCCCACCCAGCCAGCGCAGGCGGGTGGACGAGATGCGCAGCAGGCCGGTGCCTGTGTCCGCTCCCCGGTCTTCGGCGCGCAACCAATGCTCGAAGCGGCCCCGGGACAGGAAGCGCCATTGGTTGTTCCAGGACAGGCCGCGCCTGTCCTCCTCCCCGGTCCGCTCCAGGCGAAGTTTGAGGTCGCTGTCCCAGGGACTGGTCCTGTCGCGCCAGCGCAGGCGCAGCCCCGCCCCCATGGACCGCTCACCGGCGGTGGGCCGGCTGCCCGTCGAGATGCCCCACAGCAGAGGGGCCGATCCGGCACGCTCCACGGACAGGCCGTCGAGGGGTCCGCCCAGGGCGCCCCGCCCGTCGGCCAGGCGCCCGACCTGCCAAGTCAGTCGCTTGGCCAGGGCGGGCCCGCTCAGGGCCAACTCATCCAGGCGGCCATCCTGCCGGCCCGTCCCGCCCCAGCCGGCCTGATGGCGCATCTGCAGGGACAAGCCCCAGCCCTGGCCCGGCGCCGGTCCGGCCCGGAGGCCGAGGGCGCCCCGCCCCATGCTGCGATCCTGGTCGCCGCCGGACCAGCGGCTGGCTTCGGCACGCCACCAGCCCTGGGCACGGATGCCCGTGGCGGCGGCCCGGCGCTCCAGGGCGGCCACTCCGGCGGGCGGCAGAGGCTTGGCGGCGGCGGGCGCGGGCGCCGTCCCGACCGGCTCGAAGCAGATCTCGTCCCCCACGCGCAGCTCGACGCCAGCCGGATGGACGCGGCCCGAAGCCCGTCCGCTGCTGACAAAAAGCACTTCCACCTCAACCTGACGGCCATCGGGCCGGCACAGGGTCCCGCGCATGCCCGCCACCAGTCCGTTGGCGGAGCCTGCGGCGAGGTAAACCACGTCCGTCGCCACGCTGTTGACGCGGACGGCCAGGCTTTCGGCCCCCTGGCCGGCGGTCCACAGGAGAAGCAGGACCAGGGGCGGAAGGAGCCGTCGCGTGGGATGGAAGCGGCCGTGACTCATCGCAGGGGCTCCCATTTGCGCAGATCCGGACCGCGGCGCTGGTGCCCGCGTCCCCGCAGATCGCTGCCGTCGGGATGGCACTGCAGGCAGGCGTGGCTTTCCCACGTGTAGCCAGCCACCTCGTCATGCTCCTCGTCCATCTCGGACTGGCGATGTTCATGGCAATGCGTGCAACTGAAGTCGCCCAGGTCGTTGCCCAGGTGGCAGCTGGCGCAGGTCTCCCACTCGTCGCGATGGCGGCCCGTGTAGATGGGGAAGTAGATGGCGTGGTTCCAGGCGGAGGGCCAACCGGCTTGCGAGCCGTGGCACATGGCGCAGTCCGTGGGATAGCCCTCATCCGCATGGTCGGGGCTGTCGGCCGACTGGTAGTCCGCCGCATGGCAGGCGTGGCAGTCCGTCGGCGTGTTCTCGTACTGGCCGCCCAGGTGGCAGGCGGCGCAATTGACAGAAGTGTGGGCTCCGGTCAGCGGGAAGCCGGTGTCGTTGTGGTTGAACACGGCTCCCTGCCACTGGGTCGTGCTGTGGCACAGCGCGCAATCCTGGGGGAACTGGGCGGCAAGGTGGTCGGGATCGTCGGCCGAGCTGAAGTCATCTTCGTGGCAGAAGAAGCAGGCGCTGGGTGTGTTCTCGTACTGGCCGTCCACGTGGCAGGCCGCGCAGCTGACGGCGACGTGGGCGCCGGTGAGCGGGAAGTCCGTCAGGTCGTGGTCGAAGGTGGCCGGCTGCCAGGCGGCCGTGCTGTGGCAGGTGGCGCAGTCCTGGGAGAACTGGTTGGCGGCGTGGTCGGGATTGCCCGCCTGCTGGTAGTCCGGCTCGTGGCAGGCCCAGCAGGCCCCATCGATGTCCGTGTACTGGCCGCCCACGTGGCAGGCCGCGCAGCTGACGGCGACGTGGGCGCCGGTGAGCGGGAAGTCCGTCAGGTCGTGGTCGAAGGTGGCCGGCTGCCAGGCGGCCGTGCTGTGGCAGGTGGCGCAGTCC
>JAUXWS010000065.1 GCA_030685015.1 bacterium | reverse complement strand
GGAAGCAGGGGCTCCACTCGGCTCCAGAAGGCATCCGACAATTCCCAGCTCGCCAATCGCGACATGGCTGACTCCTCCAGTTGTGATGGAGGAAGCTGGCTCAACGGAATCGAAATGTCAACCTATTTACGGATAAGCTCTTAGACCCAGATCTCCATACAGGATCGTTGGTCCCGTATTGGTGATGGTCGAACCGGCCAGGACGGCGAAACTGTAGGCGGTCCCCAGGTTGACGGGTGCCGTCGCCCAGATGCTGCCCGGCACCAGGGCCACCAAGCAAACTCTTCGAAGTGTGCGCATGCCATTCATGGATGGGTCTCCTTGTTGATATCTGAGTTTGGACTTTCAGGGCTCGCAGGAGGACAGAGCATAACTGAGCAAGATCCACGCCAAGTCGGCTTCACCACCCAAACGATTGATGATCAAGTCATTGCGAATTTGGCGTTTCATGATCTTTTGTTCTCACTGTTCAATTTGAGTCATGTGTGCTTTTCTCTTTTTGGCATCCTCTTGAAATTTGGAATCCACTTAATCCCCGCCGTAGCATGAACACGTTCGGATTAGCCCAGTTCATCGAGGAGTACCTAACCCTGAATCTGCGCCAAGTGCTCTGTTACTCCCGCTGCAGAGCCTCGATCGTCCCGTCCACCTGACATTCCCCACCGAAATCACGCAAAAGGGCCCGCGCGCCTGGCGCTGGGCCCCTGGGAGTGGCATTCGCGATTATTGTACTGGGAGTTCAGGCCTCAGCGGCCGGCCACCGGCTCCGCCACCGTCATTTGAGCAGCAGCATCTTGCGTGTGTCACAGCTGGCGCCGACCCGGATGGCGCACAGGTAGATGCCGCCGGGCCACTGGCTCCCATCAAGTCGTAGATGATGCCGGCCGGCCTGGCGGTATCCAAGCCCATGCTCGACCACGAGCCTTCCGGCCAAATCGTGGACCGTCAAGGAAGCCTCCCCACCGGAGAGCTGCCACCAGCGCACGACGGTCTCCGGGTTGAAGGGATTCGGCGTGTTGGGGGACATGACCAGGGTCCTGGCGGGTTCCAGCTCCGGGCCGCGCTCGCCGACACCGACGGGCGGAAATTCGATAATGTAGTACAAGAGGTTGCCGGCGTCCACATCGTTCCACTGGCCGGCCACCCCCAAGGGCCAGTCCGTGATGGCCAGGCCCAGCGCGTCCTGGTTGGACCAGTTGTCCGGCTCCAAGCCCCAGTTGGTGTAGTGGCCGCCCACCGGCTCGCCGGAGGCGGTCCCCTCCCAGAATTGGACGCCGTCGCCATCGTTGTCACCGTCCCAGATCCACCTTCCCTCGACGGCCAGATCATTGCCGCCAAGCCAGACATAGGACGCGCCTCCGCCATCGGGTGCCACCGTGTGCTCCGGCAGGATGCCCGCCAGGTTCAGCTGCGCGAAGAGCCCGTCCTGCTCCTCCTGTGAGCCGACCTCGGCCAGATGGCCGCCCCGTTCCACCGCGCAGGCGGCCGCGTCGACCCAGCCGAGGTTCTCCTTCACGATCTCGTAATCCACCCCCAGGAGGTTGAAGGAGACGATGTTCCCGCTCGACGCGCAGTCCTGGGCATGCGCCACCACGGCCGCCGCCAGCAGGATGGCCGCGCAACACCATGAGTGCTTCATATGTCCTCTGCAAGGCAACAGGTCTGTTTGAGGCCCGCGCCACGGATGGGCCTGCGGCACCTCATCGCGTTGGACACTGGCCGGATCGGGGTCGGATTCGATCCCGATCCAACCCGTCCACCATCAGTAGTTATTCAGCTTGGGCCCGGCCGCCACCACCTCGGGCGGGCAGTCGTCGGCGAACTTGCGGAAGTTCTCCACGAAGAGGCCGCCCAGCTGCTTGTACTTCAGCTTGTAGGCGGCGCGGTCCGGCCAGCGCTCCTCCGGCACCAGCACGTCGTCCGGCACATTGGGGCAGGTCAAGGGGACCTCGAAGCCGAAGAGCGGATCGGTGCGGTACTTGACCTTCATCAGCTCGCCGTCCAGGGCGGCGTCCAGCAAGTTGCGCGTGTGGCGGATGCTGATGCGCTTGCCCACGCCGTAGGGGCCGCCCACCCAGCCCGTGTTGACCAGCCAGCACTGCACGTTGTGGCGCAGGATCTTCTGCTTGAGCAGCTCGGCGTAGAAGGCGGGCGAATGCACCATGAAGGGCGCGCCGAAGCAGGCGCTGAAGGTGATCTCCGGCTCCTTGCCCATGTCCAGCTCCGTGCCGGAGACCTTGGCCGTGTAGCCGCTGATGAAGTGGTACATGGCCTGCTCGGGCGTGAGGCGGGCGATGGGCGGCATCACGCCGCTGGCGTCGCAGGTGAGCATGATGATGTTCTGCGGGTGGCCGGCCATCTTCTCCGACACGGCGTTGTCGATGAAGGCCAGCGGGTAGGAGGCGCGCGTGTTCTCGGTGCGGCTGTCGTCGTCCAGGTCCAGGCGCCGCGTGATGGGATCGTGGATCACGTTCTCGAGGATGGTGCCGAACTTGCGCGTGCAGGCGTAGATCTCGGGCTCGGCCTCGGCCGACAGGCCGATCACCTTGGCGTAGCAGCCGTTCTCGAAGTTGAAGACGCCCTCGTCGCTCCAGCCGTGCTCGTCGTCGCCGATGAGCTTGCGGCGCGGATCGGCGGACAGGGTGGTCTTGCCCGTGCCGGACAGGCCGAAGAAGATGGCCGTGTCGCCCTGCTTGCCCACGTTGGCCGAGCAGTGCATGGTCATCACTCCCTGGCGCGGCAGCAGGTAGTTGAGCACGGTGAACACGCTCTTCTTGATCTCGCCGCCGTAGCCCGTGCCGCCGATGATGGCCAGCTTGTGCTCGAAGGAGAGCAGGATGAAGGTGTCGCTGCGCGTCCCGTCCAGCTCCGGCACGGCCTTGAAGCTGGGGATGCTGACGATGGTGAAATCCGGCACGTGGCGGCGGTACTCGTCGGCGCCGCCGAGCGGGATGAACATGTTGCGGGCGAAGAGGCTGTGCCAGGCGTACTCCGTGATGATGCGCACAGGCAGCCGGTAGCGCGGGTCGGCGCCGCCCCAGCAGTCCTGCACGAAGAGGTCCCGCTCCTGCAGGAAGGCCTGCAGGCGGTTGAGCACCTCGGCGAACTTGACGGCGCTGAAGGGCCGGTTGTACTGGCCCCACCACACCTCGTGGTTCACACTGGGCTCCACCACCACGAACTTGTCGTTGGCGGCCCGGGCTGTGTGCTTGCCTGTGTTCACCACGATGGGGCCCTGGTTGCTGATCTGTCCCTCGCGGCGGAAAAGGATCTCCTCGTAGAGGGCGGGCTCCGCCAGGTTCCAATAAACGGTGCCCAGATTGGTGAAGCCCTGGTTGACCAGGCCGAAGTCGCTTTTCAGCTCCCTGGCGATGCCGGCGGCCGGGCTTTTGATGTTGAGATAGTTGAGCATGTGCGTGTCCTCTCTGCCGCCTAATTCCAGTTGCGCACCATCTTGCGGTCGCCGATGAAGATCTCGTTGGGCGATTCGGGGTCCAGCGCCCACTTCATGCGGGCCACGCCATCCATGATCTGCTTCACCGTGCCGCAGGTGGAGAGGCGCAGGTGCCCCTCGACGCCGAAGCTCACGCCCGGCACCGTCACCACCATCACTTTCTCCAGCAGCATGTTGGCCAGCTTGACCGAGTCCCTCTCGTAGGTGCTGAAGTCGGCCAGGCAGTAGAAGGTGCCCTGGGGTTCCCGCAGGAAAACGCCGTTGAAGGCGTTCAGCTCCTTCTTCATCACCAGCGCGTTGTTCTGCAGCGAGAGGCGCAGGTTCTCGATGCCGCTCTGCAGCCCGTTGAGCGCGCCCACCGCCCCCGCCTGGGAGAGCGCCGGCGCGCAGCTGGCGGTCTGCGCCTGGACCCGCACGATCGCCTCCTGCAGCTTCTTTGGCGCCAGGCACCAGCCGATGCGGAAGCCGGTCATGCCGTAGAGCTTGCTCACGCCGTTGACGACGACGAGTTTGCCGTCGTCGAAATCGCATTGCTGGTACCTGGTGGCCGGATACCAGCGGGCGCCGTCGAAGACCAGCTTGTGGTAGATGTCGTCGGTGATGAGCCAGATGCCCTTCTTCTCGCAGAACTCGACGATGGCCTTGGTGAAGGCCTCGTCGTAGACGGCGCCACTGGGGTTGTTGGGGCTGTTGATGATGATGGCCCGCGTGTAGCCCGTCACCGCCGCCTCGATGTCCTGCATGCGGGGATGGAAGCGGCCGTCCTCCGGCGTGACGATGATGGGCTTGGCGTAGAAGAGCTTGGCCAGTTCCGGGTAGCTCACCCAATAGGGCGAGAGGATGATCACCTCATCCTGCGGGTTGAGGATGCAGGTGAGGATGCCCGCCAGCGACTGCTTGGCGCCGGCGCTCACCACCACGTTCTCCGGGGCCAGCACCTTGCCGTAATTCTCCTCCGTGTAGCGGAGGATGGCCTTCTTCAGGGCCGGGGTGCCGTCGGTGGGCGTGTAGCGGACGTCGGCCGTGACCAATTGCGCCACTGCGGCGCGCACGGCGTCAATGGGGGTCTTGCTTTGAGGCTCGCCCGAGCCCAGGTGGATCACCGGTTGGCCGGCCTCCTTCAGGAGCCGGGCCTTCTCGTTCATGACCAGAGTCGGGGACTCTGAGATGCTCTGTGCCAGCAGACTGATGCTCATGGTATGCCTGTCCCAATTGGGTGTTAAGAGAACGACAGTGGAAGATAGGAAGGGGGATGCGCATCCCCGAGACGCCCGGATCGGACCCGACTGTCGCGGATCAGGGCGAACCTGTTGTCTGACATCGATTTGCGTTAAAGACAGAATGGGCCGACCTCGCGCGCGCGAGGCCGGCCCAGCATGGAGCGTTGACAACCTGGCCGCGGCAGGGCCTATTTCACCAGCAAGAGAGTGCGCGCCTCCTGAAACTCGCCGGCCTGGAGGTGGGCGATGTAGATGCCGCTGGGCAGGCTGGCGGCATCGAACACGACTTGGTGGGATCCTCGCTCCACCAGCCGATCGACCAGTTTGCCCACCAGCCGTCCCTGTGTGTCATAGACGCGAAGGAGCACGTGCCTCGTTTCAGGCAGGCTGAAATCGATGGTTGTCGTCGGGTTGAAGGGATTGGGACGGATGGCCGTGAGTCCGAAAGCCGCGGGGGACTCCTCCGCCGCGACGGTCTGTGTCACCACAGCTTGCACAACCACCGCCGGACACGGTCCGGGTAGCGCCAGCTCGCAGACCAGCCCGCCCGGGGCAAGGCCCTCCACGCGCACGGTGACCGTTTGGCTCTCTTCCGCGCCCAGGTCGAGCATCCCGTCGAGGATGGTGACGCCGGGACAGGCGGCCTCCACCTCTCCCTGCAGGCGGCCGCCGCCCGCATTGGTGATGACGAAGGACTGCTCCACCACCTCGCCCGTCTCCAGCTGGCCGAAGTCCAACAGGCCGGGATGGACCTGGCAGACCGGCAAGCCGGCCTGTCGTTCGTAGAGGACACGGCTCGCATACTGGTCCAGGTTGTCCAGGTCGATGAGTTCCACCAGCGATCCGTTGCCATCAAGGCCGTAATACTGGTAACGGTAAGTGCGCACGGTTCCGTCGTCGAATTCGAAGCGGAAGGCCTGCTCGCGCAGCGGGTAGTCCACGTGGCCGATGCCCAGCTTGACCTGCAGGGCGTCCATGACGGGCAGCAGGCCATCCCAGTCACCGCCGTCGGCGGGCTCGGTGATCCACTCGTTGTCCGCCAACAAGTCCCCCGGCTTGACCTGCCAGGTCACCCATAGACCGGCGCTGTCGAAGGGATCCAGCGGATCGTGGTAGAAGGAGAGACGGTCCAAGTGGCGCGGCTGCCAGCCTTCGTTGAGGATTTCCACACGGTCCCAGTTGAGCACGTTGTTCAGTGAGCCATAGGTCCAAAGGACCGTGCGGTGGCTGTTGTAGCGACTGAGACCGATATGCCCGGCGGCATCCCAGGCCTCGCCCGCCGGAGGCGGAATCTCGCCGATGGGGATGCGCAGGTAGTAGACGTCGTTCTCCGTCTCCAGCGATCCGTCATTGATGTCCGTGTCGCGGATGGATGCGCCCGCATGGCGATCCTGCAGGAAGGTCACATGCAGACAGCCTCCGGACACCGTCTCGGCCAGGGTGGCATAGGTCTCGCTCAGGCAATCGGGAGCCAGGCAGCCGGGGCTGGGCGTGTTGGTGATGTTGATGCGCGGTCCCCAAGTGCGCCCATTGTCCGCCGAGCAGGCCATGTAGAGTTCGCCGTTGGCCATCGCCTTGCCGTCGGAACCCGGGGAGCGCCGATCGGCGAGGTCGTAGACATTCCACAGCGCGTAGAGGTGGCCCGTGTCCGGGTCATGGGCCAGTTGCACGCGGTCCTCCTTGACACGGAAGACGCCGGCGAAGACATAGGGAATCTCCTCCCCCTCGTGGTCGGCGGCCAACCAACCCCCGATGTGCCCCCACTCCCCCGTTGAGGCATTGATGTGAAAAAGGGCGCTGCGGTAGCACAAGTCGATGAAGGGCAGGGAATGGGCCACATTGTCGTCAAGCGTGACCCATTGCAGGCTGTCCACCCGCGCCACGGGCGCAGTGAAGGCCACGTGCAGGTCCGGCGTTTGCTGGCTGTCGTAGATGGCGTCCATGTCGGTGAAGGCGCCCACGGTGGTGCGAAACGGCGCGGGCGAGGTGGGATCCCAGAAGCGCGTCAGGTTGACAGGATTCCCCTGGGCGATGCGGGTGAAGAGGTTGTTGGTCGCGCCCCGCGTCTCGTAGCACAGGATGTCGTGGCACCACTGATTGGCTCCATAGAACTGGTCTTCATAGACGTCTGGCGCCGCCGCCGTGCGTTCCATGAAGAGGACGGCCGCTCCCGGCGCGTGCTTGGCGGCGACGGGCACGGCGCTGATTGTGTTGCTGTCGTCCGTCACCAGGACGTAGGGTCCGTCCCAAGACTGGCCGTTGGTGGAGGCCGTGTAGTGCACGCCGTTGGGGATGACCGTCCCACCGTTGCTGCAGACCATGTGCAGCTTGTCGCGGTAGTCCAGGGCGATGTGGGGCCAGAGGATGTCGGCGTTTTCCGTTTCAGGGATCAGGTCGAAAGCCAGGGTGCAACCCCAGAAATCCACCCCGAACCAGGCGCCCGTGGTGGTGTGACACCCCGCCACTCCTGATTCTGACGGCAACCCGTTGACCGGGGCTGCGCTGGTGGTGGCGTGGGTGGTGAAGCCGGCCCTGCCCAGCATTACATTCATGGCAGGCGTGAGGCTCAGGTCGGGATCCACACACCAGGCCAGGACACGCCTCCCAGCCCCCACGTTGGCACCGCCCATGAAAGAACCGTGACTGACGCCATCTGCGGAAACGGCGATCATCTTCCCATGGGAGCCGTTGTGCTGGTAATCGTAGCGGGTCGTCCCCACCACCACCTCGTCGCCGATGGCGTAGTTCGTGTCCACCCGCGGATGCGCCTCCCACTTGAGGACCGGCTCGACCACCGTGTCGTGGATGGGGGGGACTGCCTGGCGGACCTCCGGGTCCAGCACAATGTGGGGTGGCAGATCCGCCGCCGGAATGGCCGCCGACGGCAGGACCAAGCCAGCAAGCAAAAGCAAGGGAGTCAGGTGGGTGGAGCGCATGGGGACCTCGCACGTTGCTTGCCAGCCGGGTGCCCCCTGGGAAACTTCCCGTCCAATCCTCGTGCAGGGGGACGGCAGGCCGTCAACCGCACCGGCTGGGCAGGGGGCAAGATCGACTGGTCAGATAGCCACCGTTGACGGGAGACCGTCGCCAGTTGGCGACGACGCATCCACGTTAACACGGCCGATTCATGTACGCAAGACCAAAGTGACGGGCGCGAAAAATTGGTTGCCTGTTTGGTCCTGGATTCGATCCTCCCAGTCCCGGTCGAAAACACCCGGGCGGCGGCCTCCCTTCGCCAGGCAGGAACCCATCACTTCAGCAGCAGGGCCTTGCGCATTTCCACCCGCCCGTCCCGCTCCAGCCTCACCAGATAGAGGCCGCCCGCCAGTCCCGCCGCGTCCCAGACGAGCTGGTGCCGGCCAGACGGGACAACGCCCCGCACCAACTCTGCCACCACTTGGCCCGCCAGGTTGTGCACGGTGAGATGCACGTCTCCCGGACTGGTCAACTCAAAGGGAATGTGGACGATTGGATTGAAGGGGTTGGGCCAGGGATCGCCCAGAACCAGTGAGGACGGCACGAGCGGTCCGGGGGTTGGCAGGGCGGAGTTCTCGTCCCAGCTGCCGAGGAATTCCCCGGTGACGGCGTTGATGACGAAGACATGGTCCTGCCATTGGGTCCCGTTGAACCAGCCCGCGAAGTGCACGGCCCAGAGGGGAAGGGTCGGGTCCTCCGGCCAGAGCCAGTGGAAGTTGCCGGCCATGGCCCAGCGCATGTCGTCGCTCAGGCTCTCCTCCACTTCCCAGCCGCCGTTGTTCAGGGCGATGGACATGGCCGCGTCGCTGTCGATGAACACCTCCGGCAGGGTGGCCATGGGCGGCCAGTCCGAACCGCCGATCTCCACCCAACTGATATGGGTGAAGTGGATGACCATGATGTAGGCCGTCAAGGTGGGCGAATAGAACTGGTAACCCCAGCCCATGCTGCGGCCGTTGTCCTCCACCGTTTCGCCGATGCTCAGCACGGCGCGCAGCTCCGCGTCGGTCACCATCGCATGCTCCGCGGCCAGCTGGCGGGCCTCCTCCAGGCCTTCACGGGCCAGGAAGGGGCTCAGGCTCATGGAGAAGAGCAGCATGTCGATGCCGTCCACGTCCTCCCCGCCCACCACGATGGCATCCGGCTCCCCGTCCTCATCGGCGTCCAAGTAGCCGATGAGGTCGCCCGCCTCCGTGCTGATGTTGCCGTCCCTGTCCAGGTCCATGGCCGTGATGGGATAGTAGAGGCCCGGCCGCACATAGGGGATGGCGTAGGTTCCGGTGGGATGCAAGACCACCGTGGCGGCCAGCAACTGGGCGTCCTCCTCGCCGAAGGGCGGGGCGTCGAAAAGACCCACCACCGCGCCGTAGGGCGATTCCCCGTCCAGGCGCGCCACCTGACCCTGGACCTGGCGCTCGCCCATGGCGGGCAGGCGGCTCAGGTGCAGGTCGCGGGGAGCGTCCAGATCCGCTCCCTGGGCACTGATGGCGCGATCCACCAGGAAGTAGTAGTCGTGTCCGGCGGCGAGGGTGAGTTCAAGGCAGAGGATGTTCGTGCCGCCGCTCCAGGTCCAGCCGGTCAGGCCGATGCCGTCCTCCGGTTCGGCGATGAGCGCCTGCACGGGCAGTACGGCCTCGTCGCCGCCGTTCACGGTGAAGCGCTGGGTGGTGTCCAGCGCCGCGTTGAAGGTCAGGCAGACCGACACCGCTCCAGGCAATCCGGCCGCGCCGTCGGAGGGCGTGACGGAGGTGATGAGGAACTGGGCGCGCAACGGCAGGGCCAGGGCCAGAAACAGTCCCAGCGTGGCTGCAAGGCGCATCTTCCATGAGGTTTTCATGACGGTCTCCTTCCGTTGATCGGTGAATCCCTTCCGCGGACCTGCCCCGGATGCCCCGCCCTGGCGCCCGGCAAGACATGGGTCGCCGGCCTGGCCTGGTCGCGACCCAGCCTGGGGCAGGCGGTCGTCCTGAGGGCAGGCTGGCGTGGGATGCCGCTCCAATCTGGTGCGGCAGGTCTTCAGGTGCAAGTGGAATGTGAGAACCCGCCCGGTGCACGCCCACGGATGCCGGGCGATGGATCGGGCGGGCGGTCTCGCGAGAAGCGTCCCATCCTGCATCAGGACTGGCGGCGGGCCTCCAGCTCCAGGGCGGCCGGATGGAGGACGTTGTTCTCCTTGTGCACATGGACATGGATGTCGTGCTCCAACCGGGCAAGCCCGTCCACCATGGCACGGTAGGTGTTGCAGGCCCAGTCGGGCGCTTGATAGCCGTCGGTGAGGGCGCGCAGGCGGCGCAGGGCCGATCCCACCGCTTCGTGCTCCCGCTCCATCTGCCCGATGGGATTGGCCAGGGATCCGCAGTGGAAGTCCGGGGCACGATCGGAAGCCTCCAATTGGCAGATCATGGGGAAGAGCACCTGCTCCTCCTTCGCCATGTGATCGAAGAGTTCCTCGAAGAGTCCGATGAACTCCAGCCGCACTGCTTCCAGGCGGTCATCCTTGGACCCATGTACGAGGGCCACCTTCTCGGTCAGCATGTCCAGGTGGGGATGCTCGGTGCGTAGGTAGGCATGGTGCTGTTCGAGGATGTGCTCCACCAATTGGGTAAGGGACATGGCGCGAAGGTCCGGCTCCTGCGCCTCGTCCCGCGACAGGGTCCGCCGCAGGTCGGCCAGCAGCTCCTCAGGTTCACAACCGGCCTCACGGCAGGCCTCGTCCAGGGTCCGGCCGCCGCCGCAGCAGAAGTCGATGCCGGCCTGGGCGAAAGACTTGGATAGCGAGGGATGGCGGGTCACCAAGTCCCCCACCCGCTCTTGCCTGTGAATCTCAATCATGGGCATTCCTCTCCTTCGGTTTTGGCCCTGGCCGCGGAATCGCGCCGGGGCTCTTTTTAAAATACCCCTTATAAGTAGCAATTAATGTGGTGAGAAAAAGCTCGGCACTCTGGAGGCGGTGGAGTGCGAGTCATCCGTCCACGGGCAGGGTGCCAGGGACGCTGATGCTCACGGGCGCCCGGGTGGGCGAGGATCCGCCCATACCAACTACGTGATCAAGCGGGGGCCTGGCAACGAGGCGGATGGTGGTGGCGCCGCGAGGAATAGGCTGTCTGCGGACAGTCAAGGGACAGTCTGGGGACAGTCTGCGGACAGTCCCCAAGGCCGAAGACCTTGCTGCACAAGGGCGACATTTTCGCCTCCGCCGTCCGCGGGCAGGTGTCAGGGACGCTGATGCTCATGGGCGCCCGGGTGGGCGAGGATCCGACCATACCAACTACGTGAGCGAGCGGGGGCCTGGCAACGAGGCGGAAGGTGGTGGCGCCGCGAGGAATAGGCTGTCTGCGGACAGCCTGCGGACAGTCTGCGGACAGTCCCCAAGGCCGGGTACAAAGCTGCCCACATCGTCTTATGTCCATTCCCGCAGACAGACGGAAAAGCAGCGGCCGGCTCCCCAAGGGCAGGGAACCGGCCGCCGAAGTCATCCGATCCTTCAACCAGTTATGTATGGTGGTCACGCGGTAGAGCTTCACGCCGCCGTCCACGATGCAATTGATGTCATAGTAAGAGCTTATCCGTAAATAGGTTGACATTTCGATTCCGTTGAGCCAGCTTCCTCCATCACAACTGGAGGAGTCAGCCATGTCGCGATTGGCGAGCTGGGAATTGTCGGATGCCTTCT
>JAUXWS010000064.1 GCA_030685015.1 bacterium | reverse complement strand
CCTCAAGCGGCCATGCCTCATTCCTGGCGAAGCAGCACCTGGCATGTCAACGCCCTCTTTTCGGCCTCGTCGTGCGTCGCGACTGACCGCCGCAGCGAAGCGAAGGCGGGAAGTATGCGCGCGCAGAGGCCGAAGAGATGGGACCACAAAGTCGTCATACGCGCGACCCCGCGCGTGTCACACACTCCGCCGGGCAGGGTCTGCAAGCCTTTTCTTTGCCCCGCTTTCTTTTTGCGAAAAGAAAGTGGGAAGCCACCGCGCGCCAGCGCGGAACATCCCGCGTCAGCGGGGTTGGCGTGTCCGTCGAACCCGGCGCAGCGCCCGGGACGGCTGCCCGCGCCCCGGCCCGCAGGGGCGGATCTACTTCATGCTGGCGAGCAGGGCCTCCGCCTCCGCCACGTTCTTGCGGCAGTGGACAAGGCTGGCCTCGAAGAGGGCGCGCTCGGCCTCGTTCAGCGGCATCTCAAGAACCTTCGCCACGCCCGTGCGGTCGATCATGGTGGGGACACCCATGTAGACGTCCTTCTGCCCGAACTCGCCGGTCAGCCAGGCGGCGCAAGGCAGGATGCGGTTGCGGTTGCGCATCACGCTGTCCGCCATCTCCACCGCCGCGGCGCTGGGGGCGTAGTAGGCGCTGCCTGTTTTCAGGTACTTGACGATCTCGGCGCCGCCGTCCCGCGTCCGCTGGACGATGGCTTCGATCTGGGCCGCCGGCATCAGCTCGGGCAAGGGGATGCCGCCCACCGTCGTGTAGCGGGGCAGGGGAACCATCGTGTCGCCGTGGCCGCCCAGCACCATGGCCTGGACGTCCTTCACGCTGACGTTCATCGCCTCGGCGATGAAGCTGCGGTAACGGGCCGTGTCCAGGATGCCCGCCATGCCGAAGACGCGCTTGTGGGGGAACTCGGAGGCCTTGAGCGCCACGTAGGTCATGGCGTCCAGCGGGTTGGAGACGACGATGAGGACGGCCTCCGGGCTCAAGGGGGCGGCCTGGCTGATGCAGCTCCAGACGATCTCGGTGTTCATCTTGAGCAGGTCGTCGCGGCTCATCCCCGGCTTGCGGGCGAGTCCCGCCGTCATGATGATGACGTCGCTGCCCGCCGTCTCCGCGTAGCCGTTGGTGCCCACCATGCGGGTGTCATAGCCCTCGATGGGGGCCGTCTCCCACATGTCGAGGGCCTTGCCCTGGGGGATGCCATCGACGATGTCGACCAGCACCACCGTCTGCGCAAGCTGCTTCTCCGCCAGGCGCTGGGCGCAAGTGGCGCCCACGTTGCCGGCGCCGATCACCGTGATCTTGCTCATGGAAGTCTCCTGTGACGGAATGGGATGATGGGAGACGCCGCGCCAACCCTACCCGGCGTGGCGTCCACCGGCCCGCGGCCGGTTGTCGATTTCTTGACAAATATAGGGCAGCCCCGCAGGGGGCACAATGCGCCGCGGCGGGGATCAGTTCTCGATCTCGGGGTTCTGTTCGAGGTCCTCGTCGATCATGGCCTGCTGGCGCTCGCAGCGCTCCCAGCATGCCTGGCAGAACCAGGTCTCCTCGTTGAAGGGGTCGGGGAAGTAGGCCAGGAGCGGGTCCTCCGTCAGGCACATGCCGCAGGACATGCCCTCCCGCCACGCCATGCCGTTCTGCATCTGAGTTCCCCCTTCATGATGACGGGACGGCCGCTCCCGGCGCCCAGCCCGCCAAGCCGCTAGACGGCCGTGGCCACGGCGCGGGACTCGCGGATGACGACCACCTTGATCTGCCCCGGGAACTGCATGTCCTGGGAGATCTTCTCGGCGATGTCGCTGGAGAGCTTCTCGCTCATGGCGTCGTCCACGCGGGCCGACTCGGCCACAACGCGGATCTCGCGACCGGCGTAGAGGGCGTAGACTCGATGCACGCCCGGGAAGCCTCCGGCGATTCCCTCCAGCATCTCCACGCGGCGCGTGTAGCTGTCCACGCTGTCCCGCCGCACACCCGGCCGGGAGCTGGAGATGATGTCCGCCGCTGTCACCAGTTCGCTGATGGGATCGATGGGCGGCGCCTCGTTGTGGTGGGCCATCACCGAGTTGATGACGATGGGATGCTCGCGCACCCGCTTGCATACTTCGACGCCGATGGCCACGTGGCTGCGGTCGCTGCCGTTGGAGTCGGCCTTGCCCACGTCGTGGAGCAGGCCGGCCCGCTTGGCCAGCATCACGTCCAGGCCCAGCTCGGCGGCCAGGCTGCCGGCGATGCGCGCCACCTCGCGGCTGTGGTCGAGCACGTTCTGGCCGTAGCTGGTGCGGAAGCGCAGGCGGCCCAGCATGCGCTTGAGGTCGGGGTGGACGCTCAGACGCAGGTCCTTGAGCACCTTGCCCGCCGCCTCGTTCATGATGTTCTCCACCGTGCGCGTGGCCTTGGTCACGGCGTCCTGGATGGTGCGCGGGCTGAAGTTGCGCGTCTTGATCAGGGTGTCGAGGGCCTGGCGGGCGATCTCCCGCCGCACTGGATCGAAGCAGGAGATGACGATGGTGTCCGGTGTCTCGTCGACGATGATCTTCGTCCCCGTGATCGCCTCGAAGGACTTGATGTTGCGGCCTTCCCGGCCGATCACCATGCCCTTGATACGGTTGTTGGGGATCTCGACCTCCTTGATCGTCGCCTCGCTGGTGGCGTCGGCCGCCATCTTCTCGATGGTGGTGACAATCACCTCCCGCGCCTCGCGTGAGGCGTTCTCGCGGGCCTGCCCCTTGATCTCCGCCGCCAGCTGGGCCGCCTCGCTCTCGTAGCGCTGCTCGGCCTGCTCCAGCACCTGGCGGCGGGCCTCCTCCATCGTCAGCCCGGAGACGGCCTCCAGCCGGTGCTGGACCTCCTCGAGGCGGAGCTTCAGCTCGTCCTTGAGGGACTTCTGCTCCTCCTCCTTGTGGTCCAGCATCTTGGCCTTGAGGGTGAGTTCCATCTCCAGATCCTGGACGGCCTTCTGCGAACCGCGGATCTCCGCCTCATGGCCCTTAAGCTGCTGCTCCTTCTGCTGCAGCTTCTTCTCGCGCTGTTTGAGGTCGGCCTTGCGCCGGTTCTCCTTGACCAGCCACTCCTCCCGGGCATTGACCAGGGCCTGCTTGCGCAGGGTCTCCGCCTCCTGGCGCGCCTGGGCGAGGATCTCGTCGCCCGCCCGGCCCCGCTGCCGCTGGAGGGTCAGGATGAGAGCGGCCGCCAGCCCACCGCCCGCCAGGAAGGCCAGCAGGCAATACATCCAATCCGTCATGGGTGAGTGTCCTTTCCTTGTCGCCGGCCGCCCTGGGGGCCGGAGGGCGCCGCCGCATCACGGCCGGGGGCGCGGGGCGCAAGGTAGTAATCAGGGACGGTCCCCCACGGGCGATCCGGGACCACCTTGGTTGTCATCATAAACAAGTAAGGATCTATAGGTAATGATTTTATTTCCTGTTAAATATCAGTCAATAACTCAAACTGCGAAAACAACAATGAATCATTTTGACACATTATAATGTCTTTATTGATCCTAAGCTATTATCCCTGAATTCTACAAGTAGTATACCGACATATCTTCATCCTCACAAGGCGGCGAGCAGGTCCTGGAGCCGCCCTCCCACATCGGCTGGCCGCCACAGCGGCGCATGGTAGCGGCCCAGGCGCGGGTCATGGAAGTCGCTGCCCGCCGAGGCGGAGAGCCGGTTGCGGCGGCAGAGGTCGTGGAGTTCCTGCACCATGGCGGCGCGATGGCTGGGATGGCGCGCCTCCAGCCCATCCACCCCCAGGTCGATCAGCGTGAGGGCGGCGCCGGGGGGCAGGGTCTTGCCCGGGTGGGCGGCGATGGCCACGCCGCCCAGGCCCTGGGCCAGGCGCAGGGCCTCGCGCAGCTCGGGCAGCTGCTTGGGCAGCCAGGCGGGGCGGCCATCGGCCAGCCACTTCTGGAAGGACTCGTTGATGGAGGCGGTCCGTCCCTCCGCCACAAGCAGGCGGGCCAGGTGGGGCCGGCCCACGCTGCCCGTCTCCAGCCGCGCCGCCAGGGGGGAGAGGTCCAGGGGCAGGCCCAGCTCGGCCAAGCGGGCGGCCATGGCCGCCACCCGGCCCCGGCGCATGGCGCGGATGCGGGCCATCAACTCCTCAAGTTCGGCCTGGCCGGGAGGAATACCGTAGACAAGCAGATGGACCTCCACCGGGCCGGTGGGGGCCGGCGCCGGGGTGCGCCCGGCCTCCCTCGCCGCCTCCCGGCGGCGGGTCTCCTCGTCGCGGAGGGGGAGCAGCTCGGCGCAGGCGCAGGTCAGCTCGACGGCGGGCAGGCATTTCATGCCGTGGCGGGCGGCCTCACGCCCGAACTCGGGCACACCGGCCATGGTGTCATGGTCGCTGAGGGCGCCCGTTCCCACACCGGCCTGCACCATGCGGCGCGCCACCTCGCAGGGGGCCAGGCTGCCGTCCGAATGCAGGGAATGGCTGTGCAGATCCAGGGCGGCGGCGGTCCGCAGGCGGGAGATGCTGATCACACGGCCAACATGCGTTCCAGGGCGAGCCGGGCGTCGGCCTGCAGCTCGGGCGGGATCTCCACCACGTTGACCTCGCCCAGGCGGTCCAGCACCCAAAGCAGGTCGTTGAGGCTGATCTTCCACATGTTGGGACAGAGGCTGCGGTCCAGGGGGCGGATCTCCTTGTCCGGGTTCTCCAGCTGCAGGCGCTGCACCAGGTTCAGCTCGGTGCCGACCCGGATGCGGCTGCCCGGGGCCCGCGCCCGGCACCAGTCGATGATGTGGGCCGTGGAGCCCGCCTCGTCGGCGGCGGCCACCACTTCCCGCCGGCATTCAGGGTGGACGATGACCTGCAGGTCGGGGTCCACGGCCCGCTCCGCTTCGATCATCTCCACGGTGAAGTGGGTGTGGACGTGGCAGTAGCCCTTCCACAACAGGACGCGGGCGCGGCGCGCCTGGTCGGCGCTGAGGCCACCCAGGGGCAGGGCCGGGTTCCAGAGGGCCACTTCCTCGTCCTGGAATCCCTTGTGGAAGGCCGTGTTGCGACCCAGATGCTCGTCGGGGAAGAAGAAGATGCGCTCGCCGCGGGACAGGGCCCAGTCGAAGATCCGGCCGGCGTTGGAGCTGGTGCAGACGGCGCCGCCCAGGCGGCCGGTGAAGGCCTTTGTCTCCACGTCGCTGTTGACGTAGGTGACGGGAATGACTCCTTTTGTCGAGCCCAGCGCCTCCCCCAGCTCCCGCCAGGCGCGCTCGGTGCCGGCCTGGTCGGCCATGTCGGCCATGGGGCAGCCGGCGCTGGTGTCGGGATGGACCACCACCTGGTCCTCGCGGGCCAGCAGACGGGCGCTGTCCGCCATGAACTCCACGCCGCAAAAGACAATCCAGCGGGCGTCGAGGGCCGCGGCCGTCTTGGACAGGCCGTAGCTGTCGCCCCGGTGGTCGGCCAGCTCGATCACCTCCTGCTTCTGGTAGTGGTGGCCCAGGATGCAGAGATCGGCGCCCAGCCGCTCCTTGTGGGCCCGCACCCGGGCCGTCATCTCGGCGGGGTCCAGCCCCAGCCACGCGTCGGGAAGGGTCTGACGTTGCCGCGCCATGCGCGGCCTCCTTTCTCCTGTGACAGGGAACAAAGCGCCCGCCAAGGCGGGCGCCTCCCGTGACGACGGGGAGGATGGACAAGGACCCGCGGCCAAGTGTCATGCGAATCCACCGGCCGACCGCCCCGCTGCCGGCGCCTTATCCGGCGAAGGTGTCCAGCAACTCCGCCAGCAGGTGGACGCCCACGCCGGTGGGTCCGGCCGGATAGCCGGCCTTTTTCGCCACCCAGGCCGTCCCCGCGATGTCGATGTGCGCCCAGGGCGTCTCCTCGGACACCGCCTCGTTCAGGAAGCAGGCGGCGGTGATGGTGCCCGCCTCCCGCGTGTTGGTGCTGTTGCGGATGTCGGCCACCGGCGACTTGACCATCGCCTTGTAGTCCTCGGCCAGGGGCAGGGGCCAGCACACGTCGCCCGAGCGGCTGCCGGCGTCCACCACGGCCTCGACCATGGCCGGATCGTTGCCCAGGACGGCGCTCATCTCATGGCCCAGGCAGATGAGCACGGCGCCGGTCAGGGTGGCGAGGTCCACCATGGCGTCGGGCTGGAAGGTGCGCTCGGCCCAGCTGAGGGCGTCGCAGAGCAGGAGGCGCCCCTCGGCGTCCGTGTTGACCACTTCCACCGTCTTGCCGCACAGCAGGCGGATGATGTCCCCCGGCTTGTAGGCCTGGCCGTCGGGCAGGTTCTCGGCGGCCGGGATGACGCCCAGCACGTCGACGCCGGGCGCCAGGCGGGCGATCACCTGGAAAAGACCCAGCACGGCGGCGGCTCCGCACATGTCGTACTTCATCTCCTCCATCTGGGCGGAGGGCTTGATGCTGATGCCGCCCGAGTCGAAGGTGATGCCCTTCCCGATGAAAGCCAGGCGCCGCGCCTTGGGCTTGCCGCAGCGGTACTCCAGGGCGATGAGGCGGCTCTCCTCGCGGCTGCCCTGCCCCACCGCCAGGATGCCGCCGGCCCCAAGCTTCCGCAACTGGGCCTCGCCCAGCACGCGGGTCTTGACCTTGCCCCCCGAGGCGGCGGCGATGGCGCGGGCGTTGTCCGCCAGAAATCCCGGCGTCACGGTGTTGCCCGGCTCCTGGGCCAGGTCGCGGGCGTGGTTGACCCCTTCGCCGATGAGGGCGCCGCGCAGGAAGGCGTCGGTGAGGGGCTTGGCCGGCTGCTCGCCGGCCCGCAGGGCCAGGTTGGCCAGCGTGCTTGTCTTGGGCTTGCTCTTGTAGCGCTCGAATCTCCAACTGCCCACCTTGAGGGCGCGACCCAGCGCCAGGGCCAGGTCCGCCGGGACGGGCCCGTCCTCCTCGAGCAGGGGGAATTCCACCACCGCGTCACGGAAGCTCTTCTCCCGCAGCGACAGCATGAGGCCGCCGTAGATCTCGGTGGCCGCCTTCAGCGAGAACTTCCCGCGCTCGCCCAGACCCAGCAGCAGCACGCGCCGCACGGGGCAGGCGCCCGTGGGCAGAAGGAGGAGTTGTTCCCCCTTCTCGCCCTTGAAGTCATGCTGGAGGGCCGCCTCCAGCGGAAAGTGCGCGGCCAGGACGGCCACATCGCCAAAGAGAGCTTCCCCCTTGAAGAGGCCCAGGACGTAGAGTTCTGTCTTCAAGGTGGCCAGCGAGCCTTTGCGGGCACGTATCTCCACAAAATCCCCCATTAGTTGGCGGCCGAAGCCAGGCCTGGCCGAATGCGGCCCAGGTCCTGTCCCGGCAATGGCCGCAGCGTGCCGCCCAGGCTTTCCAGCCGTTCGATCACGCCGCGGATCAATTTGTCCGGCGTCGACGCCCCCGCCGACACCCCCACCACCCGGCGGCCCCGGACCCAGTCCGCCTCCAGGCCGCTTTCATCCTCGATCAGCCAGGCCGGACGTCCCATGTCGGCGGCGATGTCGCGCAGCCGGCAGGCGTTGGCGCTGTTGGCGGAACCCACCACGATCACCGCCTCGGCTTCCCGGGCCAGCTCGACGATGGCCTCCTGGCGCTGCTCCGTGGCGTGGCAGATCGTGTTGTGCACTTCGATGTGCGGGAAGCGCCGGCGCAGGGCCTCCTCCATCCGGTCGAATTCGGCCATGCCCTGGGTCGTCTGGGAGACCAGCGCCACCCTCTCCCAGGAGGGCAGGTCCGCCGCCTCCTCCGGCTGGCGGATGCGGTGGATGTGGGCCGGGGCCACGCCCAGCACGCCCTCCACCTCGTCATGGCCCTCGTCGCCCAGGAGCAGCACCTCGTAGCCCTGCCGCACCAGCTTCTCCGCCGTGCGGTGGATCTTGGTCACCAGCGGGCAGGTGACGTCCAGCACCTCCAGTCCGCGCTGGTGGGCCTCCTTGACAACCTCCGGGCTGACACCGTGGGCGCTGATGACGAAGATGCCGTCCCGCGATCCATCCACCGAGTTGACGCTGCGCACGTCCTGGCGGGCGAAGTCATCGATGACGTGCCGGTTGTGCACAATCTCGTTCAGGATGTCGATGGGACGCTCCGGCGCGCTCTCCCGCGCCGCCTGGACCATGTCGATGGCCCGCTCGACCCCGAAGCAGAAGCCCGCCTCGCGGGCAAGATGGATGATCATGCCTCCCTGCTTTCTCCCCTTCCGGGGCATCGCTATGAGCAACTCATCGATATCGATATCGATATCGATATCGAATCAACCCTGGCCTTGGGACTCACACCAGTCCCGCTTCCAACACCGCTCGCCCCGCGGATCGGGGGTCGATACCGATACCGATACCGATCCCGATAGCGATCCGGATGACGATCCCGATCCCCTCATGCCAGGCCGAGATCCTTCGCCACCCGCTTGGCCAGATCGTCGCCGGTCAGGCCCACCGTGTGGAGCAGGATGCGGCGTTCGCCATGCTCCACCCAGTCGTCGGGCAGGCCCAGGCTTGTCAGGCGGCCGGCATGGCCGCGGGCGGCCAGTTCCTGTCGGAGCATGGCGCCGAAGCCGTTGAGGACGGCGCCCTCCTCCACCGCATAGAGCGGGCCGGCGTGCCGGGCCAGCTGGTCGAGCAGGGCCGTGTCCATGGGCTTGATGAAGCGGGCGTTGACCACGCCACAATCCACGCCACGGGCGGCGAGCAGGTCCGCCGCCTCGAGGGCCTCCCGCACCATGGCGCCGGTGGCCACCAGCACAGGGCCGTCGCCGGGCCGGAGCTGGCTCCAACTGCCCAGGGGCAGAAGCCGGGGGGCGCGCTCCGCCTCCCAGCAGAAACTGTTGTCCTTGGGGTAGCGGATGGCGAAGGGGCCGCCCTCATGGGCCAGGGCGGTGGCCACCAGGTCATGCAGCTCGTTGCCGTCGGCCGGGGCCGCCACCACCATGCCTGGCACCATGGACAGGTAGGCGATGTCCAGCGTGCCGTGGTGGGTGGGTCCATCCGCTCCCACCAGCCCGGCCCGGTCCAGCAGGAAGAGGACGGGCAGATGTTGGAGGGCCACGTCGTGCACGATGCTGTCCACCGCGCGCTGCAGGAAGGTGGAATAGATGCACACCACCGGTCGCATGCCTGCGGCGGCCAGACCCGCCGCGAAGGTGACGCCATGGCCCTCGGCGATGCCCACGTCATAGCAGCGCTCCGGGAACTGGCGGGCGAACTCGGCCAGGCCCGTCCCCTCGGCCATGGCCGCCGTGATGGCCACCAGGCGCTTGTCGCGGCGGGCGATGGGCGCCAGGATCCTCGGCACGAGGGACTGGTAGGCCGGGGCGGTGGGCCGGTCCGGCGGGGGCGGTGGCGCGGGGATGTCCCCCGTGTCGGTCAGCTTGCCGCCCACCCCGTGGTATTTCACCGGATCCTTTTCCGCCACTTCGAGGCCCTTGCCCTTGACGGTGAGGACGTGCAGGAGGCGCGGCCCGCGGATCTGCTTGAGGCGCTCCAGGATGCGGATCAGCCCGGGCAGGTCGTGGCCGTCCACCGGCCCGAAGTAGCGGAAGCCGAACTCGTTGAAGAGGAGGCCGGGCGTCACCATGGAGTGGAGGCTCTCCTCGAGGCGGCGGCCCAGCTCGCGGGCGCGGCGGCTGGTGCTGTCGGGCAGGCGGCCCAGGGCCTCCCACACCTGGTCGCGCAGGCGGTTGAGGCGCGGACTGGTCGTCATCTCGGTGAAGGTGCGGGAGAGGGCGCCGACGTTGGGGCTGATGGACAGGGTGTTGTCGTTGAGGATGACCAGCAGGTCCCGCTGGCTGATGCCGGCGTTGTTGAGGGCCTCCATCGCCAGGCCGCCCGTCATGGAGCCGTCGCCGATGATGGCAGCCACGTGCCGCTGCTGGCCCAGGTGGTGGGCGGCCTCGGCGAAGCCCAGAGCGGCCGAGATGGAGGTGGAGGCGTGGCCGGCGCCGAACTGGTCGTGCTCCGACTCGCTGCGCTTGAGGAAACCCGACAGCCCGCGGTACTGGCGGATGGTGGCGAAGCGCGTGCGCCGGCCCGTCAGCAGCTTGTGGATATAGGCCTGGTGGCCCACATCCCAGACCAGCACGTCGCGGGGCGTCTCGAAGACGCGGTGCAGGGCCACGGTCAGCTCGACCACGCCCAGGCTGGCGCCCAGATGGCCGCCCACCTGGGTGATGACCTCGATGACGAATTCGCGCAGCTCGCGGCAGACCACATCCAGACGGTCCTCGGGCAGGGCGCGCAGGTCGGCGGGCGAAGCGATGCTCTCAATCAGGCGCGGCATGCGCGCTCCTTCCTGGACACGAATGGACACGATGGTTGGCCGCGGCGGGCGGATGAGCGCCCGGGCGGGTCGACGCGGACCCGGGACGCGGGCGATGCAGGGCGGGGCGGTCTCATGCGGTCGCCACCCGGCCGGCCGGCCCCGCCTCGTCATCGAACTGGGCCAGGGCCAGGGCCAGCACCTGCTCGCGCAGGCCGGCCTCCTGCCGGACCGTGGCGCCGGCGGCGTAGCGGTGCCCGCCGCCGCCCAAGGCCAGGGCGATGGCGGCGGCGTCGCGCGGGGCCACGCAGCGCAGGTTGACCTTGGCCGCCCCGTCGTCCAGCTCACAGAGGACGATGCACATCTGGCAACCGCGGATGCTGAGCCCAAGGTTGGCGAAGCCGTCGCTGTCCTCCCGCGTGGCGCCGCTGCGGGCCAGCATCTCGCGGGTCAGGGCGAACTCCAGCAGGCGGCCCCCGGCATGGGAGCGCCGCGAGGCCAGGAAGAGGGCCAGCAGGTCGTAGCGCTCCGGCGGGTGGTTCTGGTCCAGTTCGGCATGGACCCGCTCAGGACGGGCGCCGGCCCGCACCAGGGCGGCGGCCAGCTCCAGGGTATCCCCCGTCGTGCTGCTGAAGGCGAAGCCGCCCGTGTCGGTGGTCAGCGCGGCATAGAGGGCCTGGGCCATGGCGGGACCGGGACGCACCCCCCAGGCGGCCAGCAGGGCGGCCACCACTTCTCCCGTGCTGCTCAGGCCGGGAAAGACGGCGCTCAGCCCGGCCAGGTCGTTGGCCAGGTGATGATCCAGCACGAGGGTGGGCAGGCGACGGGCCTCGATCAGGGCGGCCACCGCTCCCACGCGGCCCAGGCTGGAGACATCCAGGATGACAGCGCGATCCACGCCCTCCAGGTCGGCCCGCGCCACGTCCTCACCCTGCCAGATCTGGCCGGCGCAGCCCTCGAAGAGGAAACGGCAGTTCTCCTGCATGGGCGTCGGCAGCAGGATGACGGTGCGGCGGCCTTTCTCCTGCAGGGCCTGGGCCAGGGCGGCCAGGCTGCCCAGGCCGTCGGCGTCCGGATGGACGTGGGTGGTTAGCAGGAAGCCCCGCCCCTCCTCCAGCCAGCTCAGCACGGCGGACCAGTCGTGGGCGCGGGGGTCTCCCGCCTCGCCGCCCGATCGGGGCGGAGGCAGGCAGGGGCGCGGGGCGGCCGGGGCAGGGGACATGGAATCCTTTCAAAAACAGGTGTCCAACATAGCATTGGACCCAAGGGGTGACAAGGATGGGGGGAGGTGCGGGGAGTCCGGCGGTCTATCAGAGTGTGCCCGACAGGCTGCTAGCAGCCTGTCGGGCTTGGGCCTTGGATGGGATTCGCGCCCAAATCGTGGCCGGTTTTTCGGAAGTTTCGCAGGGCATACTGGTGGTCTGTTCAAGAAACTTGCGGAAAATCCGGACCGATTGGGGCGATGAAGACCGCCAAGTGGCCAAGTCCGACAGGCTGCTAGGCGTGGCGGAAGCGCTGGCGCATGGCTTCGATGTCCAGATCCAGCACAAGCAGGCGATCGAGGGCATGGCTGTAGTAGACCGGATCGGCCGGGCGCAGCTGCCGCAACTGCTGGGTGGCCTCCAGCACGGCCCCCCGGCAGGGCTTCTCCCGTTCGCAGAGCTTCAACCAGCGCAGGCGGTCCAGCGAGGCTTGCTCGAGGGGCAGGAGCAGGTGTTCCGGACTGGGCCGGCTCCACAGTCCCAGATCCAGTCCGTCGTCCGGCCGGCAGACGGCCCGCAGGAAGAGGTGCAGGCGGGCAGTGGCCGACCCCTTGGCCGGCCGCGGCAGAAGGTGGCCCAGCCGATGCTCGCGGCAGGCCGCCTCATCCAGCCCGTGGGACAGCTCCACCACGAAGCGGTCAAGAGTCACCAGCGGCGGGCGGGTGCCGGCCGGCCCCAGGCTGGCCTGGTACAGGTCGGCCAGGCTGCGGTGGCGCCGCAGGGCGTTGCGCAGGCCGGACAGCCACAGCCCCAGGCCCTCCGGCCCAATGAAGCCCAGCTGCAAGTCCCGGCACAGGTCATGCAACATCTGGCGGCTGGCCTTGACCAGGGTGAGGCCCGGCTGCCGCCCCAGGCGGTTGAGCAGAAGCCCCGACACCTGGCGCGAGGCCGCCGCGTCGCCCACCTGCAGCATGCAGAGCAAGTAGGCGGCCAGCTCCCGGTCGCGGGGATGGGCCAATTCGCGGGCCGGTTTCAACACATGGTGGGCAGGGGGTTGGCGCAGCTGTTCCTCGGCCAGCCCCCCCAGGAAGCGTCTCAATCGTTGCAGGCGGGCCGCCTTCACGGCCGCCCCGCCATCACGCCGCCCATGGTTGTCATTGGCTTTGCAGCACCTTCTCGATCACGTCGTAGTGCACGGCCTCGGCATAGGCGCGCAGATCCGCCTCGCTGACGGCGTTGCCCTGCACGCTGACCAGCACCTTCTGGCCGACGACCACCATGATCGTCCCATCGCGCTCCTGCGCGTCGTAGTCGAGGGTGGCCTTGTGGGCGCCGATCTTGATCAGCTTCTGGCCGGAGGAGGTCAGCATCATGGGCGAGGCGAAGGAGGCAAGCAGCATGCCCATCATCGGATTGTCGGTGGCAATGCTGATGGAGCAGGTGGAGCCCTCATCCCCGGCCGTCCGCTCGTACTGGGCATTGGCGCCGGTGGCGCCGCCGAAGAAGGCCGATCCCAGGGCGGAGCTGCCCGAATCCGTTTTCCGCCAACCGGCCAGGGCGGCGGGCAGGGCGGCTTCCAGCCGTTCACCCTTCTGCTGCCTGATCAACTGGGAGGCATAGTCCAGGCTTTGGATCGCCTCGTCGGGCTTGCCCGCCAGCCAGGCCGTGCGTCCCTCGTCGATCCAGTCGGTCACCTCGTCGGCCGGCAGGGGCCGCGTGAGCAGCAGCAGGAGAAAAGCGATCCGCAGCATGATGTGCTCCTATCCATGGTGTGGCAGGCCGGACGGGGCGGGCGGCGGGCCAGTCGCGAGGCCACGTCTCCTCCACCGGCCGGGGGAAGATACCACAGCCGGCGGCAGGGTGCAGGCGCATGGGGCGGGCCGGCCAGGCCGGATCCCGAAGCGGAAGGGCCAAGAAAAAGTCCGGCCCCCGCGCGAGGACCGGACCTGAACGGGGCTTTTTCGCCGGCTACTCGAATGAGATGAGCTCCACCTCGAAGACCAGCACGGAATTGGGCGGAATGACGTTGCCCGCGCCGCGGGGACCATAGCCCAGGTCCGGCGGAATGACGAAGCGGTACTTGCCGCCCACGCCCATGAGCTGGAGGCCTTCCGTCCAGCCCGGAATGACGCCGCCCAGGGGGAAGGTGGCGGGCTGGCCGCGCTTGACGCTGCTGTCGAACTCGGTGCCGTCGGTCAGGGTGCCCGTGTAATGGACGGTGACGGTGCTCTCGGTGGTGGGTTTGGGGCCTTCCGCCGGGGTGATCACCTCAAACTGCAGGCCGCTGGCCGTGGTCGTCACACCGCTCTTCTTGGCATTGGTCTCCAGGAACACCTTGCTCTTCTCCTCGTTCTGCTGCGCCATCTCGTCGGCTCGACGCTGGCCTTCCGTCATTTTGATGGTCTGGGATTCCTCGTCCGAGAGGAGGAGGCTGCCGCCCGTGCGGGCATCCTCCAGGCCTTGCTGGAAGGCAACCAGATCGATCTCGCCCACTTGGTCCTTGAGATAACCGCCCATGTCCATGCCGATGGCATAGCTGAACTTCTGCAAGTCCGAATCCAGCTTCTCCAGACGGACCGGCGCCTTCTTGCAGCCTCCGCTGGCGGCCAGGCACAGGGTCAGGATCGGAACCAGGATGCCGAAGCGTGCGGCAGTGATCATGCTCATGGTGTCCTCGAATTGGCCACCGGCCGGATCAACCGGCCGGCGATGAATGCTTGTTTGGCGTCACGGCGCCAAGTAAGCAAATGGTCCTCATTGTCGGCAGGCTTGCACCAAAGACCAGCCTTTCCCACCATCAGGCGTCCGGAACACGTGCCCATTCCCGCACTCACGTCAGACTGGCCGATACGAGGCGCCGCCGATGGGCACGTCAAGCAGGGAGCCTGACCATGGCCGCTCTACGTCCTCTTGTCGTGTCGCTGGCATTTGCGCTGGCCGCCGCTTCCATGGCGACCGCCGCCAACCAGGATGTCCTGGCCGAGCTGGAGGCCCGCACCCGGGCCTGGCAGGCGGCCAACCCCGGCTCCCTGCCCCACTGGCTGACGCCGGACGAGCTGGGCCGTCTGGACGAGATCGGGCGCACCTTCACCGAGACGCCACCCCCCGCCCTGCCGCCCCGCTCCATCGCCGAGTTCGAGCGGCAGGCCGCCGTGCTCGTGCGCTATCCTTTCGGCGTCTCCCTCGCCCTCATCGCCGCCCTGTCCGTGGAGACCCCCGTCCTCACCCTGGTGAGCGGACCCTCCCAGGAGAACACGGTGCGCGCCCAGTACACGTCGGCGGGTGTCAACCTGGCCAACTGTAGCTTCCTCCACGCCTCCACCAACTCCTACTGGACGCGGGACTACGGACCCATGTTCGCCCAGACGGGGGACGAGGTGGCCGTGGTCGATTTCCCTTACAACCGGCCGCGGCCCCTGGACGACGACGTTCCCTGGCGGGTGGCCGCCCACCTGGGCCTGGACTGCTACGGCATGAACCTCGTCCACACGGGGGGCAACTGGATGAGCGACGGCTACGGCGCCGCCGCCTCCAGCGACCTGGTGGTGACGGAGAACCCGGGGCTGACCATCCAACAGATCGGGCAACGGGTCCTCGACTACCTGGGGGTGGAGCGCTACCACACCCTGCCCGACCCCAACAACACCTACATCGACCACATCGACTGCTGGGGCAAGTTCCTCGACGTGGACAAGGTGCTCATCCGCGAAGTGCCGGCCAGCCACGCCCAGTACGACGAGATCGAGGCGACGGCGGCCTGGTTCGCCGCGGCCACGAGCAGCTGGGGCACGCCCTACCAGATCTACCGCGTCTGGACGCCCAACAACCAACCTTACACCAACTCCCTCATCCTCAACGGCCGCGTCTTCGTCCCTATCATGAACTCCACCTGGGACGCCGCCGCGCTGGCCGTCTACCAGGCCGCCCTCCCGGGCTTCGAGGTGCTGGGCTTCACGGGCAGCTGGGAGAGCACGGACGCCCTCCATTGCCGCGCCATCGGCCTGGCCGATCCCGGCCTCCTGCGCATCCACCACCTGCCGCTGGCCGACACCCTGGTCGCGGGCCAGCCCCGCGAGCTGCGGGCCACCATCACCGCCTGCAGCGGACAGGCCCTCATCGTGGATTCCCTGCGCTGCTGGCACCGCGTGGACGGCGGACCCTGGACGGCGTTGGCCCTGCAGGCGGACGGGGCGGAATGGCGGACTTGGCTGCCGGCGCTGGCCGCCGGGCAGGAGCTGGAGTACTGCCTGCAGGCGGCCGACCTGAGCGGACGCTTCGAACAGCATCCTTTCACTGGACGGGCCGATCCCCACCACGCCACGGCCGTGGCCACGGCCCTGGCGAGCCCCCTCCTCGCCGTGGAGCTGGTGGCCGGCCAGGTGCAGCTCAGTTGGGAGCCGGTGCCGGGGGCGGCCCGCTACCTCGTCGAGGGCGCGGCGGGACTGGCGCAGCCGTGGACCCTCCTGGCGCAGACGGTGGAGACCTCCTGGTCGGAGGCGGCATTGCCGGGCTGGACGAGGCTCTACCGGGTGAAGGCCGTCACGCCCTGAGCCGGCGGCCTGGTGGCGGGGGGGGGGCTGGGTCGACCAGCCCTGTCAGGGAGTGGCGTCCTCGGCGCGGTCCAGGAAGTCGATGAAGCGGCGATCCTGGGTGTGCAGGTGGTCCGTGATCCAGGTGCGGAACATTTCCTCATAGACGGACCGGCTGCGCAGCTGGCCCAGGGCCAGGTGCTCCTTCTCGCCGCGGAGCTGGTCCAGGCAGGCCTGGTGCAGCAGGCGGTGGGCATGGAGGCCCGCATAGCCGACCCGGCTCATGATCTGTTCTTCGGATATGAAGTGCTTCTCTAAATTACTCAACAAATCATCAAGACAATCATAAAGTTCGCCTTGGCCGCGATGCTGTCCAGCCGCATCCAGGAAGCGGGAGGTCGCCGCCTGCAATCCCTCATGCTGCTCCTCGATGAGGGCGAGGGATTCGCTCCAGGCCCGGGATCGCTCCGCCATGCTTTCCACCCTTTCCAGGAGGCCAGCGCCGGTCCCGGCCTGGCCGCCACCCACATGGTAGGTACGGGATGGAATTGAAAACAGACTCTATTGCTGAACTGATTTTGACGCCGCGTCCTCCTATGGGGTCAAGGCCGTCACCCGGAAAAGCCGGGTGCCCACCGACCGGCAGGGCAGGCTCCAATTGGTCACGGTGCATTCCGCCAGCGGCAGGAAGGGCTGGTCCAGGCCCTCGCTCTGCCAGATGCGATAGGTGGCGGCCTGGGGCACGGCCTCCCACTCCAGGCGCAGCAGGCAATTGGCCTCCTGCACGATGCGCAACCCGGCCACGGGCGGCAGGCCGCCCACCTGGAAGCTGATGGGCAGGTGGAGCAGGGGCCGGACCGGATCGTTGCTGGACAGGACAAGCAGACCCGTCCACTGGCCCTCCTCCAATCCCAGCGCGCTGGCCGTCAACATGGCTTGCAGCGACCCGCCGGGCGGGATAAGGCCCTGGGCCGGCTGCACCTCCAGCCACTGGGGCAGATCGTCCCCCGTGTGGGCAAGGGTGAAGGCCCCGCTCACCACGTGGGGATCGGCCCCGTAGATGTCGCCTGTGATGTCCCAGGCCAGGGTCAGATCGCCGCTGAAGGAGTACGGCACGTCAAGCTGCACCGTGCCCACGGCCGTCTGGTTGGGGTAGATGTTGCCCCAGCCACCGTCCGGGTCGCTCCAGGTGAGGCGGACCCCCTCCCCGGTCACGCCGTCCGTCTGGAGGCGTCCGCCCCCGGCCACCGCCAGGTCGCTGGAGGCCAGCGCCGTCACGCCGGCGGGCAGTTGCAGCGCCGCGGCGGAGGCCCACTCATTGTCGGGCGAACCATTGAAGAGGCTGAGATGAAGGGTGAGGGGCGCGCCGCTGACGAATTCCGTCTCGGCGGCGCTTAGGGTCGAGCCCAGCATGGACCGCTCCGCCGATGCCGGGCTGGGCGGACCGGCCGCGGCCAGGCTCCAGGACAGGTCGGCATGACCCGTGTTGGCGATGACAAGCTGTCCGCTGGCCGTCTGGCCGGGAAGGGCGCTGAAGAAGAGGGCCTGCGGCGTCGTCTCGACCCGCGGGGCCACCCGTCCGCTCAGGGTGAAGGCGGCGCTCCAGGCCTCACCGTCCCCCGCCTCGATTGTCAGCAGGAAGGGCAGGGCCTCGCTGTTGGCGAAAGCGGTGCTGAACTGGATCTGGAAGGCTTCGCCCAGCTGCGCCGTGGCGCCGGCCGGCAAGAAGGCCAGGGCAGGTGATCCAATGATGCCCGCCACGCCGGGGTGGGCCGAGGCCAGACTGAGGGACAGGTCCGCCGCCGCCGTCGTGCCCACGTTGGCCAAGGTGATGTGCAGCCACTGGGTGGCGCCGGGCAGGGCCAGACCATCGCCCTGCAGGCCGGCCGCCGCCAGGCTGATCCAGGGGCCCTCCGGCGCGATGGCCGTCACCAGGCCCTGGTAGGTCTCATGGTTGAAGGCGGTCACGGTCAGGGTGAGCGCCTGCCCGGCCGCCGGCGCCCCCTCCACCTCGATCTGCGCCAGGCCGGCCTCGTCGGCCAAGGCCGTACCCACGCGCCCGCCCTCGCCCCACAGGGTGGCCCGGGCGCCCGGCGCCCCGGTCTGCACGGGAAACAACGCGGCGCCCACGGGCAGTTCGGCGGCATGGCCCACGGTCAGGGCCAGCGGGCTGGCCGTGCGCAGCTGCAGGGTGGGGTCGGTGAAAATCGTCCAGGTCCGGGTCATGGCCCAGTCGGCGTAGTCGTCGTTCATGCGCATGGCGCCGTTGAAACACAAGGCGCCGAAACTGAGGCAGGCCTCGGCCGCCAGGAGGTCGGTGCATTCATCCTGGGCGGCCATGGGCGGCGCCCAGGACTGGTTGATCGTGCTGGCATAGATGCCCACCGCACCGGTGGGGTTGCCGTTGCGCGTGGCGCGCATCCAGGCCTCGGCGAAGCAGGTGGTGCCGGCGAACTGACCGTTGACGCAAGCCACGTCCACGATGAAGGGCAGGCGGTTCTCGTTGGTGAGGGCGTTGACGTGGCTGTTGGAGAAACCGGTCGTCCCCCAGCTGGTGGTGCTGCCGTGCCCGCAGTAGTTGATGAAGCCGCGCCCCTGGTTGAGGGCCGCGCTGACGCTGGCGGCGCTGGCGCCGGGATCGTAGATCTGGTCCACCACCGTGTAGGTGTAGCCCAGCAGATCGGTGCGGATGTTGTTCAGGTGGACCCAGTCCGCCTCGCCGTCGTCGCCGATGCCGGTCCCCTCGGCCGATGCCACGCCCGTCGCCTTGTGGTACCAGTCGGCTCCCGTCTGCGGATCGCGCTCGTACTCCACGCAGCGCCGCACCATCGTCTCCACCTGGGCCACGGTGGCGGCGCTGAAGCGGCCCACCAGGATGTCCGGATAATGGTCGCTGCCCGCCAGCATGGCATAGCTGGGATCGGAACTGCCCCCCGAGTGCAGGGGGCTGGGCACCTGCTCGGCGTCGCCCACCAGCAGCAGGCTGGCCAGTCCCGGGTTTTGATAACAGGCCGCCACGTAGCTCTGGATGGCCGCCGCCGTGCCGCCGGCCTGGGTGCGCGGCACCAGGTCCACCTCCAGGCCCTTCTGCCGCTTCCAGGTCACGAAGGGGGCCATGGCCTCCAGGAAGGCGTCGTGGCAGATGATGAGCAGGCGCCCCTCCTCCACGGCCGGCGTGTAGCGGGCGGCCTCGTCGTAATTGAGGAAGCGCTGGCGATAGATGGCGGCAAAATCCTTGTCAAGCCGCGCGGGCGGCTCCTGGCGCAGGAAGGGGTTGGCCCCCTCCCCCGCCGCCGGGTCCGTCTCCACCTCCACTTCGAGGCGCGTGTAGACACGCAGCAGGCCCTCCCCGGGCAGGTACTGGAAGGGCTGGAAGAGCACCGTCTGGCCGCGGTGGTCCCGCAGGATGTAGGGCTCGCGCAGCAGGGCCTGCTCGCGCGGCCAGGCGGCGGCCCGGTAGGCCGGCCCGAAGGTCCAGGGCAGATCGGCCGGATCCACGTCGCGGGTCAGGTTGCCCTTTGACGGGACCGGCCGCAGGGGCAGATCCACGTGCTCGGCGGCGATGACGCGCAGGCGGCGCGCCCCCCGGTCGGGAATGATGACGCTGGCGGCCAGCACGGGCAGTTCGGGAGCGCCCGCCTCAAGGGTGATGGCCGCGCCCGGCACGCGGATGCGCTGCCAGTCCTCGAGCCCGATGCGCTGATCGCGGGACTCGAAGCCCGCCACTTCACAGACAAGGCGGGTCAGCGCCCCCTGCTCCGCCACCAGCCTCACGCCCGTCACGGCGCCCGGCCGCGTCTCGATCCACCCGGCCCCCGCGCTCAGGCCGTGCGCCATCACCCACACCAGACTCCACCGCATCCACGTCATGGTTCATCTCCCTGGACACCGGCTGCGCCAGCATGCCTGTGCCGGATTCTTGACAATCGGACGAGGCATCCTCTGCCTGGTCGCCCCTTGTTGCTCATGCAATTCTGAACAAATCATGACAACACATTGCGCAAGACGGCCGGACCCCGGATCGCCCGACCGGCCCGCCGTCAAGCGCCTCCTCCCAGCAAAGCCCGCGCCAGCCTCTTGTCGGCCGCTCAGGCTCCTCCCGCGGGCGGCGGCGCCGTGAATCGCCTCCGCAGGACGGCCGCGCGGCAGGTCCGCCATGCGCGTGCCGCCCGAGGGCAGGGGCGTGAAGGTGTGCAGGTGGTCCCACAGGGCCCAGGGGCCCTGCTCCTGCAGGTCGCGGAAGGAGAGGGGCGGATCCCGCGCTGCGCGATCCTGGTGCGCCAGCGGAAGGGCAGGGCGGGCGGCGTGATCTCCTCCAGGTTGGCCGCGTCGGCGAAAAAGGGGAAGACCTCTTCGGGAGCGGCGGCGAAGTCCATCTGGGACTCCAGGTGGCGGATCAAGGCGACACCCCGAGCAGATCAGCCAGGGCCGGTCCCAGTTCGCCGTGCTGGAAGGTGAAGCCCTTCTCCAGCAGCCGGGCAGGTTGCGCGGCGGGGGCCTGCAGGAGCAGCTCGCGGCCCATCGCCCCTCCCGCCAGGCGGATCAGCCAGGAGGGGACGGGCAGGCGGCCGGGCCGGCCCAGCACGCGGCCCAGCTCGGCCAGGGCCTCGCTCTGGGGCAGGGGCCGCGGCGCGCACAGGTTGAAGGGGCCGTCCAGGGCGCCGTCGAGGATGAAGTCCACCGCGCGCAGCCAGTCCTCGCGATGGATCCAGCTCCAGGGCAAGTCGGGCGGGCCGACCCGCCCCCCCAGCCCCAGACGCCAGACGGGCAGCAGGCGGCCGAGCAGGCCGCCGGCCGGGTCCAGCACCAGCCCGGTGCGCAGCCAGGCCACGGCCAGTCCGGCCTCCCGCGCGGGCTGCGCCGCCGCCTCCCATTCCAGGCAAAGGCGGCCCACCACCGAGTGCGCCGCCGCCGGACCCGCCTCGTCCACCGCCGGCCAGCCCGGGCGGTAGATGCCCACCGCCGAGCCGCTCAACAGGCGCGGCTTGGCCCCGGTGGCGGCGCGGCGGGCCAGGGCTTCGGCCAGCTGCCGGGTCCGCTCGACGCGGGAGGCGCGGATGGCGGCCAGGGCGTTCCTCGTCCAGGGCCAGCGCAGGATGGGCGCGCCCGCCAGGTTGACCACCCCCTCCAGGCCGGGCGGCAGCAGGTCGGCCAGGGCCGCCACGCTGTCCGGCCAGGCGAGGCCGCGCGGCGCGACGGGCTGGCGGTCCAGGGTCCACAGCTCGTGGCCGCGCCGGGTCAGCCGCTCCACCAGGGCCCGGCCCAGCAGGCCGGTGGAACCGGCGATGAGGATCCGCATGTGGGCGCCCCCCTTAGTTCCCGGGCAAGGTAGGATGCCCGCCTGCACCATGGACGCCCGCCAATTGCCTCTTTGCCATCGGCGGGAGGAAGCTGAAGAGGGCTTGACAGGAGGGGGCGACGATGGTCCTGGTCTGGTTGACGGAATGCCTGCGCCGGCACGACAATCCAGCCCTCCACGCCGCCCATGGCGCGGCGGCCTGGGTGGCGGTGGAGGCGGATCCGCCCCTGCCGCCGCGCGCCGCCGCCTGGCGGCGGCGGTCCCTGGCCGAACTGGCCGCCCACCTGGCCAAGGCGGGCGTCCCTGTGTTGGACGCCGCGCATCTGGATGACGGGATCCTGCGCCGGCTGACCGCGGCCGGCCTGCGCGAGATCCACCTCGACGCCGGTCCCGGCCGGCGGGAAGATGCGCTGGCGCTGCGCCTGGGCGCGGCCGGACTGCCCGTGGTGCGCCATGGCCGCGGCCTGCTGCCCCTCTCCGCCTGGCTCCCGCCCGAGGAAGCGCTGCCCCGCTCCTTCAGCGCCTTCCACCGCCGCTTCCTGGCCCGGGTGGTGGTACCGGCGCCCTTCGACCTCCCCATCCTGCGCGGACCGGATCCCGGCCTCCTGGCCCGCTTCGCTTCCCTGCGCCTGATTCCGCCTCCCGCCGACGGGGGCCTGCCCCCCGGTTGGAGGCCCGGCGCGGCGGCTGCCCAGCGCGGCCTTGAGGCCTTCCTGGCGCGGGAATGGCCCGCCGACCCCGTCGCCTGGGAGCGCGCCGGCGTGGAGGCGGGGGAGCCCGGCGGCAGCAGCGGTCTCTCGCCCTGGCTGGCCCGGGGCGACCTGGGGGCACGGCAGGTCTGGGCGGGGCTGGTCCAGGCCGCCGGGGACGCCGTCCGTCGCCCCTTGGCCGATGCCCTGCAGCGGCAGTTGGTCTGGCGCGAGTACGCCCTGGCCCTGCACAGCCGCCACCCGGAGCTGGAGTGGGAGCCCCTCTCCCCCGCCTGGCGCGATTTCCCGCGCCGAACCGGGGCCTCGCGTCTGGCTGCTTGGCGGGAAGGCCGCTGCGGCATTCCCGTGGTGGACGCCGCGCTGCGTCAACTGGCCGCCACCGGCTGGATGCACAACCGCTTGCGCATGATGGCGGGCACCTGGCTGGTCAAGCAGATGGGACAAGCCTGGACCGACGGCCTGGCCGTCTTCCGCGAGTGGCTGGTGGATTGGGATGCCGCCCTCAACGCCATGAACTGGCAATGGTGCGCCGGCTGCGGCGTGGACGCCCAGCCCTGGTTCCGCCTCTTCAACCCGGAGCTGCAGGCCCGGCGCGCCGACCCTGAGGGCGCCCTGCTCCGCCGCTGGCTGCCGGAGCTGGCCGACCTGCCCCTCGATCAAGCGCGGCGGGCCTGGCTCCTGCCCGCCGACCGGCGGGCCGCCCTGGGCTATCCGCTGGCCGATCCTGATCCCGCCACCGGTCGCGCCGAGGCCCTGGGCGCCTGGGCTGTCTTCCGCGGGCGGAGAGCCTGATCAGGGCCACTTTCTGTTAATCTCTCCCGGCCGGTTGCTGGTCAGCCAGGCCACGCCCAGGTCTTCCAACTCCCTCGCCCGCCGGGGATCGTCCACCGTCCAGACACCCAGGGTCAGCCCGGCGGCGGCCAGTTCCGCGGCCATGACCCGGTCCACCAGGCTGTCCGCCAGATCCAGCCCGGCCCAGCCCGCCGCGGCCACCGTCCTCATCCATGCCCGGCGGGTGCGGGGCAGGGGCGGCTGTCGACCTTTGCGCAGCCAGAGGATGGGCAGGTCGGGCAGAAGCCGCTGGCAATGCCGCAGGGTGTCCCGGTGAAAGGAGATGAGCCAGATGTCCCGGTGGCGGCGGCCCAGCGCCCGCGCCAGGGCCTCCGCCTGGGCGGGACCCTCCTTCAATTCCAGCACGGCCAGACGGCCGGGCGGCACCCGCTCCAGGAACTCCTCGACCATCAAGGGAGCCTCGGCGGGCAGGTCGGGCCGACCGTGGCAGGCGTTGAGTCCGTGCCGTTGGCGGGAATCCAGCTGAGCCACGCGCCGGGCGTCGCCACAGCAGCGCAGGAGACTGGCGTCGTGCTGGAGCAGGAGGCGGCGGTCGGCGGTGAGGCGCAGGTCCACCTCGACGCCGTCCGCGCCCTGGGCCCAGGCGGCCGCGATTGCCGCCCCGCTCTGCTCCGGGAAGTGGGCGGAGGCGCCGCGGTGGGCGATGATCTTCAATCCGCCGCCTCCCGGGACCACCCGTCCTCGATCGCCTGCGCCAGTCCGCCCTCCGGGCAGGCCGCCCAGGTGGTGAACCGGGCGCGCAGCTCGGGCGGCGCGTTCCCCACGACGGCGGCGCGCCCCGCCCATTCCAGCAGGTCCAGGTCGTTGAAATCGTTGCCCACGGCCAGGCAGCCCTCCCGCCCGATGCCCAGCTCCGCCAGCAGGGTCGCCGCCGCCGCGCCCTTGCCGACGCCCGCCGGCTGCAGCTCGATCCACTGGCTGCGGCCATCGAGGGGGCTGGTCGAATGCAGGAGGCGCAGATCGGGAGCGCCCGCCGCCAGGCGGACAGGCCAGTCCTCGCCCGGCGGCACGATGACCAGGGCTTGGCTGGCGCCCCGAGGCCACAGGTCCGGAACGGGCGGTCCGGCGGGGAGGGGGCGGCCGTGGCGGCGGTTCCGCTCCAGGCGGAGGCGGAAGTCGGTGCCGTCCAGCCGTCCCTCCCGGAACTGGAAGCAGTGGCTGGCGGGAACCGGATCGTGCAGGCTGTAGCTGAGACCCAGGCCGTCCAGCCAGACGCCCAATTCGGCGGCCCGCCGCGGGGAGAGGCCCGGCAGCGCCCGGCAGGGACCGTCGGGCCAGCGGCGCCAGCCGGCCCCCGAGGCGAAAATGACCCAGTCCACGGGCGCCTCCCGCTCCAGCACCCGCTCCACATGGTGAAGGCTGCGGCCGGTGGCCACCACCCGCGTCACGCCGTGTCGGCCCAGGCGCCGCAGCGCTTCCCAGTTGGCGGCGGGCACGCCCGCGGCGCCGTCGCGCAGGGTTCCGTCCAGGTCGGTGAGCAAGGCCCGCATCCATCCCTCCCTTTGCCGCAATATGGCACGCGGGCGGGCGGAGGGCCGGCCTACTGGGCGTGGTCGCGGAAGCCGGTCTCGGCCACGCCCACCGTGTCGGCGGCGAGGACCAGCCCCACATGGCGATAGTAGAGGCGCAGCCAGCCCAGGGCGGGGCCGGCCGGCACGGAGTCATAGGAACCCAGGCAGCGGTTGGCGAAACAGTCGGCCAGGCCCGAGACGACAAGCAGGCCGTCGCCCACCGCCTGTTCGGCGGCCAGGGCCTGACCCAGACGGTCCTGGACGAAGGGTCGTCCACCGGTGACGGAGAGGGCCTCGTCCACCCAGACGGAATCGGGCGCGCCGGCCAGGAAAACGGCCTGGTTCTGCACCAGGCGGGAGCCAAAGCCCATCCCATGCCGGGCCAGCCAGGCGTTGAGGCCGGGCGTGTAGTGGGAAGGACGCAGGGCCACGAGCAGGCGGCCGCCCCCCGCCAGGAAGGCATCCAGTCGCGCCTGGTACTCCTGGTCCGGGGCGGAGCGCGGGTTGACCAGGATGTGCAGGCGGGAGTGCTCCGGCACCTGCCTGTCCGTGAGGACGGGCAGCAGCTCGGAGCGGTGCAGCCAGATGACGAAGCTCTCCAGGTTGAGCGGGTCCTGGGGATCCGGCTTGGCCCGCAGGGGAAAGGTGGCCTGGGAGAGCCCTTGGTCGACGCTGGCGGCCGGATGGAGGTGCCGCGCGACGGGGGCGGGATGGGCCGCCGCCTGCTGGAGACGCAGGAGGGGCAGCACGAGGAGGCCTGCCCCCAGGGCGGGCAGCACCCAGTCGCCGGCCCGCGGCGGGCGTCGCAGGATGACGCCGGCGAGCAGGAGCAGGCCCCCGCCCAGGGCCAGCCAGGTCCAGGGCAGCACGGCATTGCGATGGTTCAGCCAGGCCAGGGCGGCCAGCACCTGCTCCAGGCGCCCCGGCCAGAACATGGCGAAGTTGGAATAGGTGGTGCTGTCGGTGAAGCCCAGCACGCGGCCCCGCCCCACCTTGACCGCCGCCGCCTGCACCAGGCTGCCGAAGCGGTACTCGCTGCGGGGGGGATGGGGGTTGAAGAAGTTGCTCTCGTGGTAGCAGACGAGGGTGGCCCCCGCCTCGGCTCCTGCCATCACGACCTCGGCCCGCCAGCCGGGACGGATGGAGCAGCTGGTGAGGAAGCGGTAGTCCTTCAATCCGGCGGCGGCGGGATGGGGCAGGACCCCCTCCGCCCGCCAGACCTGGTCGGCGCGGGAGCGCAGGGCGAAGACGGCGTCGGACTTGAAGCCCAGCCCCAGGGGTTCCGCCACTTGGTTGAGCCACGTGCTCATGCCGAAGACATTGGTATGGTCGCTGATGAGGTAGAGGCCGCCGCCCTGGCGCACGAAGGCGAGGATGGCCGCGATCTCCCCGGGCTCGTAGGGCCGGGTGGGGGTCTTCAACACCAGCAGGTCCACCTCGGCCAGCGCCGTGGGCGTCAGGGGGTCGCGGGTCACGGCCAGGTCGTAATACTGGCTGAGCAGGCGCCCCAGGCCGTGATAGTTGTAGGTGGTCTTGCTGCCGAAGACATCCGGGCTCATGGGCGTCTCCACCCATTCCCAGTCGCTGTGCCCGTCGTCGATGAGCAGGCGGCCCGCCTTGGCTTCTCCCCCGTCCTGCCCCAGCAGGCCGGCCAGGAGCAGGGCCAGGCCCCCCGTCATCAGCGCCAGATCCAGCGGGCGTCCAGCCACGGGCGCCGGAGGGACGGCGACCGGCACCTCCGGCAGGAGGCGCAGGGCCAGCCAAAGGCCGGGCAAGCCGGCGCCCAGCCAGAGCAGCGGCTGCCAGGGCAGCTCATAGAAGTCAAGGGCCGCCCCCGTCTGGCACAAGAAGAGGAAGACGCCGCCCAGCCAGAGCTGCGTAAGGAGGAGGACCAGGAGCAGGTGGGGCAAGCGCCGCCAGCGGCCGCGCCACCAAAGCAGGGCGAGGGCGCCCAGCAGGGCCTGCACCAGCAGGCCCGTCCATTCGGGCGCCAGGGAGAAGGGCATGTGCTCCAGCGGCGTGCCCAGCACCAGATGGCCGTCCACCAGCGCGACGGCCAGTCCGGCCAGACGGCCCAGGCCCAGGGCCGCCCAGCCCGCGGGCGGCCAGCTCTCCACCATGGCCAGGGCTTTCACCGCGCCGCCGGACAGCAGGCTGCCCAGGAGGAAGAGCGTCCCCGCCCTCCGCCCGGCCGTGGCCAGTCCCGTCCCGCGGGCGCCGACCGCGCCGGCCAGCCCCGCCGCCGCCAGCAGGAAGAGGCCGGGCCGCCAGGCCTCCGGCAGCAGCAGGGTCAGCCCCGTGGCCGCCACCGCCTGCGCCAGCCAGGCCAGGCGTCCGTCGGCGGGCTTCGTCCCGCCCACCCAGCCCAGCGTCCAGGCCGCCAAGAGCGCCAGCCAGCCGGCGGGGCGGGAACCGGGTGGAAGGGTGAGAAGGGGCTGGCAGAGCAGCACGCTGCCCAGCGCCAGGTAATCGGCATGGCGGCGATACATGAAAGATGCAGGGTTCACGGCGCCCCTCCCGGCTCCCTGCGCGTCAAGGGCGGTCGCTGATCCTCGACGCAGCCCAGCAGGGCCAGCGCCCAGCGCCGCCGCAATCCCGGCTCATCCAGGCCGGCCGTGGCCGCCGGTGCGCCGCGGGGCGGTCCGGCCGCTATGGCCGGGGTTGTTGTGGCGCCCGGGGCGAGGGACTGCAGGAAGCGGATCTTCTCCGGCGTGGGCTGGATGCGAGGCAGGAGGGGCGCCTGGTTGCGGAAGCGCGAGGCCGTGCTGCGCCAGGTCCCCGATCGGGAGGGACCCTCCAAGGACCAGCGGCTGAAGAGTCGTTCGTCCCCCACCACGATGACCTGGCCCTCGCCCACGCCCCGCTTAAGGGCGAGGGGCAGACCCCAGCAGGAGGCCAGGGTGTCGGCCCCGCCCGCCAGATCGAGCAGGGGCCAAGCCTCCCAGAAGGTGAAGCCCAGCGGGCGCCCCGCGCCGTCCACCACCTCCGGCGCCGCACCCAGGGGCACCTCGTCCAGGGCCAGGCCGAATTCGGCCAGCAGCTCGCCGAGCGGCGCGCGGCGTCGCCCGTCGGCGGCCACGACCAGGCGGCCGCCCTTCTCCACGTAGCGCCGGAGCAGGGCGATCTCACGCTTGCTCCAGGCGCGGGCCGGACCGGCCAGCAGGAGGGCGCGGCCGCCGGCCAGCAGCTCCTCGTCCAGCAGGGGCAGGTTCAGGGGCAGCGCGCCTGAGCGGTGGCTGGCCTCCACCAGGGCGCGGGCGCTCCAGTCGTGATCCGGCGGATGGATCCAGTTGGGCTGGTGGCTGCTGTCGATCCAGACCAGATCCCCCCGTGTCCCGGGGGCGGGCGGCGGCAATCCGGGGAGACGCAGCGGCCACCAGAGGGCGGCTGCCAGCAGCGTCGCCACCAGGGCTTCACGGCGCGAGGGGGCGGCCCGCAGGAAGGGCAGGAGGCCGCCGGCCAGCAGAAGAGCCAGTCCGCCCAGGAGGAAGGGATTGTCCCGCCAGGGCTGCCGCTCCGCCTGGCGGCCAGCCAGGTTGAGGTAGAAGGGCCAGACGAGGGGATTGTTCAGGCTCATCAGGGGCGACTTGTCCCCCAGCACGACCAGCAAGCCTCGACCCACCTGCTCCGCGGCGATGAGAGGCACCGCGCCCAGGCGTTCCCCGGCATCGGGCCGGGTGTTGCCCATGCGGCCCCGCGGATTGTCCGCCTTGCCCGCGTCGGCGAAGGCCAGGCTGCCCGTGACGAGGGGCTGGGCGGGCCAGGCGAGTTCCAGGCTGGCTCCGATGCTGACGCCCAGATGCTGGCTGTCCCGCAGGCCGGTTGTGGCCGGCGCGTGGAGGAAGCGCAGGTTGTGGCTCCACAGCCAGCCGTTCAAGCTGGGAATGGCGCAGTCGTCCCGCAGGCGGATGTGGTAATCCGCCAGCAGGCTGCCCAGCCCTTCTCCAATGCCGTGGACATGGGTGTGCTCCCCCACCGCCACCAGGACGCCGCCCCCCTCCATCCAGGCGCGCAGCGAGCGGCGCAGCTCATCGTCCAGCGGCTGGTCCGGCTGCACGAGGAAGAGGACGCGGCCGGGCGGTCCCTGGCGCAGCGTCTCATCGTCGTGGACGCCGACCCGGGCGCCCCAGGCCTCCAGCACGGCGATGAAACCGCCCAGGCGGGGACTGGCGCCGTCCTCGCCGATGGGCCGCTCACCCGACCAGAGCCCCTCCCGGCGCAGGCCGACCTCCAGGCCGTCCAGACGCGCCGGGGGCGGTGCCAGGCAGAGGGCCAGCAGCAGGGCGGCGAGCAGGGGCGGGAGGGGCGACCAGCGGTGGAGAGGGCGGCCGCCCGCCCCCGCCGCCGGCGACCCCATCCGCGCGGCGCTCTCGTCCATCAGGAAGTAGAGCGGGAACAGGCCGAGGGGCAGCCAGGTCTGGAGGGCCTGGGCGTCCAGCCAGCCCAACCGCCAGCCTTGGCTGACGACGAGTGTCTGCAGCAGAAAGCCGGCCAGGGCCCCCGTCAGGCGGCGGGGGGAGCCGTCGCCGCGCCAAGCGGCCGCGCCCCGCAGCAGGAAGAAGAGGGGCAAGTGCAGCAAGGGTCCCTCGCCCAGGCGAAGCGGGCGGCCGGCGAGCCAGGCCAGCAGGGCGGACTGGGCCTGGGCCATCCACTCGAAGAGCCACCAGGTGGGCGGCAGGGCGATGAGGATGCTCGCCACCGTGCCGAGCAGGGCCAGCCGGGAGAGGAGGCGCAGGCGCTCCGTCTTCCCCCAGCACCGCAGCAGGACCAGGCCCAACCACAGCAGGGCGGACCCGGCCGGCAACGGCGCCGCGACGGCCAGCAGGGGCAGGGGCAGGAGCAGGAGGAGACGCCAGGAGAGGCGGCTGGAGGGCTGGGCGCTGCAGAGAAGGGGCAGGCCCAGCGCATACGAGAGGGCGGCCAGCAGCGCGCCGGGCCCGGCCAGGAGGGGCGGCGCCAAGCCGCTGGCGATCAAAAGAGCCAGACAGACCAGCAGGTCGCCCACGAGGGCGAGGAGTAGGACCGATGCTCGTCCGGCCTGAGGCTTCACAAGATTCCCGCGCTGCTTGGATGGCCCGCTTCAGGTCGAAAGGGCGGGGACCGGCGCCGCCGGCCCCCGCCGTGAGGACGGATTGATCCCGGTTACTTGACCAGGAGCATCTTGTTCTGCAGCACCTGTCCCTGGGTCTCCAGGATGTAGACATAGAGACCGCTGGGCAGCTCGCTGCCGTCAAAGAGGACACGGCTGGTTCCGCGCGGCGTCAGGCCGTTGACCAGCTCCTTCACCAGGCGGCCGCTCAGGTCGTAGACGGCCAAGCGCGCCGCTCCTGTCTCAGGCAGCGAGAAGCTGAGGGTGGTGAAGGGGTTGAAGGGATTGGGAACCGGCTCGCTCAGGAAGAGGCCGCTGGGCCGCTCCTCGGCGCCCACCACCGGGCAGGTGACCGGGTCCGTCAGGCACCACTGCGGATCGGTGGCGCACCACTGCGGATCGGTCGCGCACCACATGAAGTCCGTGACGCACCACTGCGGATCCGTCGCGCAGAAGACGGGATCCGTCATGCAATTCACGGGATCCGTGGCGCACCACTGCGGATCCGTGACGCACCACTGCGGGTCCGTCGGTACACAGCCAAAGGCCGGGTCGGTTGTGGAGCAATAGACAGGATCCGTGAAACACCATTGCGGGTCGGTGGCGCAGTAGAAGGGATCGGTCAAGCAGACGGCCGGATCCGTCGTGCAACCCCAGAAAGGATCCGTGGGAACGCAACCAAAGCCGGGGTCCGTCGAACAGTCGAAGGCCGGATCGGTCGTGGGTTGGCAGCCCCAACTGGGATCGGTGTGGCACCACTCGATGTTGGTCGTGCAGGTCTGCGGATCGGTGAAGAAGCACCAGTCCGGGCTGGTGTCGCAGCCGATGGCCGGATTGGTCGGGCACCAGACATAATCCGTGGCGCACATGACCGGGTCGGTCTGGGTGCGCAGGGCACCCGGACGGACCGGCCGGGCGGCGGGCTCCGTCTGTCCCACGGTGGCCAGGCCGTTGTCGTAGCGGGCCACCGTCGCTTTCGTCTGGTACTGGTAGAGGGGTGACGCCGTGTCGGCCAGCGCCGGCCACGCCAGGGCCAGCGTCAACGCGACACAGCAACACCATCGACTTTCCCGCGAGCCAGGCAGCAGTTTCATCTCAACCTCCCTTAGAATGCGGTTCAATGAGGCGCAAGCGATGCCCGGGAGGGCGGGAGCCTGGTGCCGATGATTGAACCATGCCGTGTGTGTGGGTTCGTCGCAAGCAGGAAACGACGAACGCCGACAAGAAAGGACTTTCAGCACCTGTGGCAAGGACAAAATGTCTATTCAATAAATTAATGGTCAATTGCGAACCATCTCAGAGCTCGGCCAGGCGTCGCGGCACCCGCTCCGAGATGCCGGTGAGGATCTCATAGGGGATGGTGCCCTGCCAGCGGGCCAGATCCTCCACGCGGATCTCATCGTCGCCCTGGCGTCCCACCAGCACCACCTCGTCCCCGTTGTAGGCCGTGCCATCGGGACCCAGGTCCACCATCAGCTGGTCCATGCAGATGGCTCCCACCACGGGCAGGCGCCGGCCGCGGATGAGCACCTCGGCCCGTCCGGTCATGCCGCGGGGATAGCCGTCCCCGTAGCCGACGGGCACGGTGGCCAGGCGCGTGCGGTGGGGGGCGCGCCAGAGGTGGCCGTAGGAGACGCCCGCGCCCGCCTCCACCACCTTGAAGTAGACGACGGCGCTGGTCCAGCGCAGGGCGGGCCGGGCCGCCGGGAGCAGGGGGCGGGCCGGGTCGTGCTGCACGCCGTAAAGGAGCAGGCCGGGCCGCACCAGGTCAAGGGCCGTCTCCGGCCGCGTGACCGCCGCCGCCGAGTTGGCGATGTGCCAGCGGCACGTGGGCGGCAGCAGACCCTCCACCGCCCGGCGCAGGGCGAGGAAAGGGGCCAGGGGCTCATCCACCAGGGCGGGATCCTCCCCTTCGGCGTTGGCCAGGTGGGAGTAGACGCCGCGGATCTCCAGGCGGTCCAGGGCGGCGGCGGCCCGCAGGAAGGCCTCGCCCCCGGCGGCGTGGACGCCGATGCGCTCCATGCCGGTGTCGATCTTGAGATGGACGGCGGCGCGGCGCCCCGCCATGGACGGGGCCGTCGCCTCCAGGCAGGCCTGGACCTGGCGGGCCTTGTGCAGCGAGGAGACCGTCATCTCCAGGTCGTAGTCAAGGAAGGCGGGAATCTGGTTCTCCACCAGGCCGCCCATCACGAGGATGGGGCAGGCCAGACCTTCCCGCCGCAGCAGGATCCCCTCTTCGACGAAGCCGACCGCCAGTGCCCCGGCGCCCGCCGCCAGGAAGGCGCGGGCCGCCGCCAGCATGCCGTGGCCGTATCCGTTGGCCTTGACCACGGCCATCACCCCGGCGGGACCCAATCCACAGCGCTCCCCCAACAAGGCCAGGTTGTGGCGCAGGGCCGCCGGATTGGTCCACACCTGGGTCGGCCGCAGGGGCAGGCAGGGCTGGTGGTCGATATGGTATTCCTCAAGAAAACTCACCGTGTCCCCCTTGGCCGTCGTCGGGCCTTCCTCCGCCTGAACAGTCCCGCCGGTCCCCGTGCCCGCGCATCGCTTCCGCCTTGCCCGTCACCATCGCCGCCGGTCTCAGGGCAGCAGGGTCAGCGGCCAGCCCGCCCCCGGCTCCCCCACCTGAAGTAAGTAGGTCCCCGCCGCCAGCTTGGCGGGCAATTCCAGGACCAGCCCTTGCCGCCCCCGCCCAAGGACGAGGCGGCCGCCCGCCACCCGCGCCCCGCCCAGATTGAGCAGGGTCCAGGGCTGCTCGACCGCTGCGGGGGAGATCAGCTCCAGTTGGAGACGCCGCCCGGGGACGGGATTGGGCCAGAGGGCCAGCAGGCGCGGGTGCCGCGCCGCCAGCAGGGTGAGGCTGCCGGTGGCCAGCCGGTCCAGCAGGGTCCCATCCTCGTCGCGCACCTCCACCACGAACTCCAGGGGTGAATGGGGCGCCGCCGCCGTCACCCGCCAGTCCCCGGCCGTGGCCTCCTCGCGCCAGACTTCCGCCTCGCCGGCCTCGTCGCGCCGCAGCAGCGCCTGCCAGCCGCCGGGGTGCGTGCTGCCCAGCTTCCAGGTGAGTTCCACCTCGTCCAGGCCGGGGCGGGCCTCCAGGCGCGACAGACCCGCCTGGAGGAAGCCCAGCAGGCGGACGGCGTCGGGAAGGCCGTGGCCGCGTGCCGGACTCCAGTCCTCGGGGGCGGCCAGACGCAGCAGGCTGTCCGCCTGGCGGAAGGAGAGGCGCGGCTCCCGTTCGAGGGCGAGGGCGATCAGCCCGGCCAGGGCGGGGGCCGCCATGCTCGTCCCCTGGCGCAGGATGTGGGCTCCGTCCGCGTGCCGCCAGCGCGACCAGGCTGGATCGGCGGCGAGGGCGGCACTCATGGCGCTGAACACGCCCTGGCCCGGCATCAGGACGTGGGGCCGCGCCAGCCCGTCCACCCGGGGGCCGCGGGCCGAGAAGGGGGCGGCCTCCCCCACCGCGCCCTCGCTGTATTGCCAGCGCCGGCCGGGCTCATCCGTCCACACCAGGCGATGGAGCAGGGCGCCGGCCACCAGCATGGAGTCTCCCGTGGCGGGAATGCCCAGGGTGCTGGCCGGATCGGGTTGGGCGAAAGCCAGTCCGCCCCCCCAGGCGTGCAGGGAGCGGAAGCCGGGGCCGCCGTGGCTCAGCTGCAGCTGGAAGGCCTCGCCGGCCCGCCCCTGCTCCAGGCGCAGCAGGACGCGCCAGCGTCCCCCCTCCAGGGCGGGGGGCGCCAGCTGGACGAACCACCCGGCCTGCAAGCCGGCGGGGCCCGGCTCCCGCCGGCTGCCGTCGGGCAGCAGGAGGCTGACAGCGGGGGCGTCCGGACTATCGAGCCAGGCGTCCAGGTAGAGACCGTCACCCTCGGTGGTGGTGAAGGCCAGGCTCCGGCTGCTGTTGTACTCGGCGCTGGCGTGGCGGCCCGCGGCCGCCGCGTTGCCCGCCGCGCAGACGAGGAGACGGCCGGGGCCGCTCATCGCCTCCAGCTCGTTCTCGAGCGTCGAGCTGCCGTCGTGGGCGCCCAGATGGGTCTCGAGGCTGAGGTTGATGACGCAGGGCCGGCCCAGCTGGTCGGCCGTGGCGAAGATCCACTCCGCCGCCCGCAGGATGTCCCCTTCGCTCAGGGTGCTGCGCACGACCAGGAGTTCGGCGGCGGGGGCGTGGCCGATGAAGGGTCCGCCGCCCGCCCCGCCCGGGGCCGAGCGGCCCCCGCCCGCCGCGATGGCCGCCACGTGCGTGCCGTGGCCGTCGGGATCGCGGTTGCCCGCCGCTCCTGCCTCCAGCGCCGCCCGGTCGAACAGGCCGCCCGCCACCTGGTCCCAGAGCCGCAGGATGCGGCAGCGCCCATCCAGCCAGAAGTCCCGGTGGGCCGGGTCGATCCCGCTGTCGATGACGCCCACCAGCGTGCCGGCGCCGTCATAGGGCCGGCTCAGCTCGGGGGCCCCCGCCTGGACCAGGTGGGCGCCGCTGAGGGGCAGGGCCAGGTCAAGACAGGGCTCCAGCCGACCCTCGGCCGACACGGCCCGCAGGCCGGGGTCGGCCAGCAGCTTCTCCAGCGCGGGGCCGTCCAGATCAAGCAGCCAGCGCTCCCCCGCGCGCCAGCGCACCTGGTCCGGATCCAGGGTGGGGCGCCAGCCGGGCTCCCCCAGGATGAACCAGCCGCGCCGGCCCGCTCCGTCCGCCGGCGGAAAGGGCCCCCGGCTGGTGAGGCCCGCCGCGGGGTCGGCCAGGCGGCACTCCTCGAGCAGGAGGCGGGCCGGGGCGTCCAGGCGGGGATCGCGCCAAGCCTCCGCCAGGGAGGAAGCGGCCGGCGACCAACGCAGCACGGCCAGGAGCAGCACCAGCGGCAGGAGACGGTTCATGGCCGCTCCCCGGCGCGCCGCCAGGCCTCGATCACCGTGCGGCAGAGGACTCCCTCCTCCTGACGCGGATCCAGCCGCAGCACCTCCTCCCGCCGCGCCAGGCCGCGCAGCCAGGTCAGCTGCCGTTTGGCCAGCTGCCGCGTCCGCAGGGTGAGGCGGGCGAGGCAGCCTTCCCGGTCAAGCCGGCCCGCGAGCAGGTCCAGCACCTCCTCCACCCCCACCGAGCGCAGGGCGCCGCTGTCGCGGGGCGCCCCCGCCGCCAGGGCGGCCGCCACCTCCTCCACCATCCCCTCCTCCAGCATGCGCCGCGAGCGCAGCCGGATGCGCTCCTCCAGCCAATCCAGCGGCGCCTCGAGCGAGACCAGGAGCGGACGCACGGGGCGCGGCGCGGCCTGGTCGGCCAGGGCGAGGGTGGCGGGCCGGCCGGCGGCCAGGCTGATCTCCAGGTAGCGCTCCAGCCGGACTTGGTCCCCGGCGGGAATCCAGGCGGCGGCGGGATCATGCTCCAGCACGAGGGTCCGGAACTCGGCGGGGGGCAGCGTGGCGGAGAGGCGGCGCACCTGGGCTCGCCGTCCGGCATCGGCCATGAGGGCGGGCGAGACGGGATCCAGCAGGGCGCGGAGGTAGAAGCCGCTGCCGCCGCAGAGGAGGAAGGGCAGGCGGGCGGGCGGCGCCACGGCCGGGCCGTCCCCGGGGGCGGCGGCGGCCGGGGCGAGGGGCGGCAGGCCCAGCACGGCGCGGCACTCGCGGGCGAACTGCCCGGCGCTGTAGCTGGCGGTAAGGGGGACGTGGCCCACCAGATGATGGCGCACAAGGGCGCGCTCGGCGGCGGTGGGGGCGGCCGTGGCCACGGCCAGGCCGGCGTGGACCTGCCGGCTGTCCGCCCCCACGATCTCCAGTCCCAGTTCCTGCGCCGCCTGCAGGGCGAGGGCCGTCTTGCCGCTGGCGGTGGGACCGGTCAGGATGAGCAGGAGCGGCGTCACGGTCTCATCCTTCACCCCTGCGGACTTCGGGCGGCATGGCCTGTCCTTGTGAGCGATCCGGATCGGCGCAGCGGTGTTTCATCGGGCGCCGCCGCTCAGCTACGGTCGAAGCGCCGGTTGAGCTCCCCCAGTCCCAAGGTCACCACCACGGGCCGGCCGTGGGGGCAGGTGTAGGGCTGATCGCAGGCGAAGAGCTCGTCGAGCAGGGAGCGCATCTCGGTCTGGTTGAGCGGCTGCCCGGCCTTGACGGCGGCCTTGCAGGCGACGGAGGCGGCCAGGGCCTGGCCCGGCTCGGGCAGGATGGAGGCCTCGATGCGGAACTGGTCCAGCACCTCCTGGATGAGGCCCTCCGGATGGACGCTGCGCAGCTCGGCCGGGATGCCCGTAAGGAGGACCTCGCCCCCCGCCATCTCCATGGCGAAACCCATCTGCAGAAAGGGCTCGAGCAGCTCCTCGAAGATGAGGCGGTCCTCTTCGTCCAGCTGCAGGGGCACGGGGAAAAGGAGGCGCTGGCTGCTGCCGCGCACGCTGCGCAGGGCGCCCAGGCAGCGCTCGTAGAGGATGCGCTCGTGGGCGACGTGCTGGTCCACGATGATGAGGCCGCTCTGCACCTGTGCCAGGATGTAGGTGCGGTGCAGTTGGAAGAGGCCGGGCTCGCCGTCCCGCCGGCGGTCCGCCGCCTCGAGGGAGGCGGGGTCCGTCTCCTCTGCGCGGGAGGGGCCGAAGCGCTCGCGGGCCAGGAGGGCGGAATCGAGGTACTCGCGCAGCCCTTCGCGGGCCTCGCCGCCCGCGGCCGCTCCGCTCCAGGGCCGGACATCGGCCGGCCGCTCCGCCGCGAAGAGCGGGACCTGGCGGGCGGCGGCGGGTGCCGGCGGACCCTCCCCCTCCTCCGCCGATGGAAACACGGGCTCCGCCACCTGAAAAGCCGGACCCAGGCTGGCCACCGGCCCCGAGCGCAGCGCCCGCGTCACGGCGGCCTGGACGGCGCCATGGACGAAGCGCTCGTCCTCGAAGCGGACCTCGCGCTTGGCCGGGTGCACGTTGACGTCCACGCGGGCGGGGTCGGTCTCGAGGAAGAGCAGCAGGAAAGGCGTCATCTCCCGCGGGAGGGTGGAGCCGTAGGCGGCGAAGGCGGCATGGTTGACCAGGCGGCTGGCGATGGGCCGGCCGTTGATGTAGACATGCTGGTCGCCGTGGGCGCGGCGGAAGGTGTTGACGGCGCCGGCCCAGCCCCGCACGCGCAGGCCTCCCTCGCTGTGGTCGACGGGCAGCAGGTGTTCGCGCAGGCCGGGGCCGAAGACCTGGGCGATGCGCTCCTCCTCCGCCGCGGCGGGCCAGTTGGCCAGCTCCTGGCCGTCGGAGACGAGGCGGAGGGCGACCTCGGGATGGGCCAGGGCGATGCGCCGCACCGTCTGCAGCACGTGGCGCAGCTCGCCGCGCGTGGTGGCCAGGAACTTGCGCCGGGCCGGCGTCGAGAAGAAGAGGTTGCGCACCGTGATGCGCGTGCCGGGCGGTCCCGTCCACGGCGTCTCGTCCTGGCGCCGGCCGTCGGCGATCCACAGCTGCAGGCCCCCGCCCTCCGCCGGGCAGCTGCGCAACTCGAAGCGGGAGACGGCGGCGATGGTGGCGAGGGCCTCCCCCCGGAAACCGAGGGTGGCCACCGCCTCCAGCTCGGCCAGGGTGGCCAGCTTGCTCGTGGCATGGGCCTCCACCGCGAGGCGGGCGTCCGCGGCGTCCATCCCGCCGCCGTCGTCCTCCACCTGGATGAAGTTCTTGCCCCCCGCCTCCACCACCACCTCGATGCGGCGCGCCCCGGCATCCAGGCTGTTCTCCACCAGCTCCTTGACCACCGAGGCAGGGCGCTCGATCACCTCCCCCGCCGCGATCTTGTGCACCAGGGCGGGTGGCAGGAGCCGGACCGGGCGGCGCGGGGTGCTCATGGCGCGGCCTCCCCGCCGACGGGGGGCGCCACCACGTCGCCTTCCCCGATGGTCAGGGTGGGACGCAGCAGGCGGCGCGCCTCCTCCGGATGAAGCAGCTGGTAGACAGCCAGGGCCAAGGCGAGCAGCAGACCCAGTTTGACCATGGGCAGATAGAAGGAAGGCCGCGCCGTCGGCCGGCGCAGGCTGAGCCGCTCGCGCAGGCTCGTCTCCTCCTCCGCCTTGTAGAAGAAGGGCGTGTAGCGGAACTCGCGGCCGGGGGCCTTGGGGAAGATGGGCATGGCGGTCCTCCCGCGCCTTAGGAGACCATGAGGCCGCCCACCGTGCGCAGGAACCAGTGCAGGTAGCCCAGGAGCGGCGCACGCAGGAAGACGATGACGAGCACGAGCAGGATCATGCCGAAGCGGTCCATCTGGCGGTAGCGGTCGGCCAGGGGCGCGGGCAGGAAGTGGGCCACCACCCGGCTGCCGTCCAGGGGGGGCAGGGGCAGGAGGTTGAAGGCGGCCAGCACCAAGTTGATGACGAGCAGGGCGAAGAGGACATCGGGCAGCGCCCCCACCATCAGGCCGGCGGGCAGGCGGTTGATGAGGAAGCCGGCCAGGAAGGCGAGCACCAGGTTGGAGGCCGGACCGGCCGCGGCCACGATGGCCATGTCCCGGCTGGGGTGGCGGAAATGCCAGGGGTTGACCGGCACGGGCTTGGCCCCGCCGAAGACGGGCGCCCCGCTCAGGATGCACATGGCCGGCACCAACAGCGACATGAAGGGATCGATGTGGGGGCGGGGGTCCAGCGTGAGGCGCCCCGCGCGCCAGGCGGTGGGATCCCCCAGGCGCAGGGCGGTCCAGCCGTGGGCCACCTCGTGCACGATGACCGAGAAGATGAGGACCGGCAGGCTGATCAGCAGCGATTCCATCCCCGCTCACTTTCCGCACAGAGGCAGCCAGCCCGCCGCCTGGGCCTGGCGCAGCAGGCTGAGGAGGAGGAAGGCGAGGGGGAACCAGAGGGCGTCCCGCCAGGCCTGGTCATAGCTTCTCAGGCGCACCTCCCAGGCTTCCGGCCGCTGGTAGCGCGACCAGCGGGGCCAGAAGCGGGGCACGCGCCGGCAATAGTCCTCGTAGGCGGCGCCCAGCTCCCGCTTTAGGCCCTCCTCCTCCGAGCGCACGACGAAGGGGTAGTAGAGGACGAAGGCTCCCAGCAGGGCCAGGGCCAGCCAGAGATGGTTGGCCACCAGGGCCAGCCCCGCCGCCCCCATGAAGGAGAAGAGGTAGAGCGGATTGCGCGTGACGCTGAAGGGCCCGGCCTCCACCACTTGGCGCGTTTTGTACCCCGACAGGTAGAGCAGGCTCCAGAGACGGCCCAACATGCAGCCCATCACCAGCAGGAAGCCGGTCCAGTAGGCCGCCTCCGCCGCCCGGCCCGCCGCCAGGGGACGCTCCGTGCAGAGATAGAGGAGCAGCAGCCCCAGCGTGAAGAGGCGGCTGGCCAGGATGCGGTGGCGGGGAAAGCGGCCCAGCCAGTTCACGTGCCTCCCGCCCTATTTGCCCTTTCCCGCTGCTTCCACCGTCAGGGCGGCGCCTTCCACCAGCACCGGGAAGAAATAGCCGGATCCCAGGTCGCGGTCCACGGCCAGCTTCCCCTTGGCCACGATGCGGTCGCCCACCTGGCAGGTCTGGCTGGTGGTGATGACGAGGTCGTCGCGGCCCGGCTCGCCCGTGCCGTCCATCAGGTGGATCCAGTTGGATCCCATGATCCCCTCATTGTACTTGGTCACCACGCCGCGCACCTCCACCGTCTTGCCCGCCAGCAGGCGGGGCTGGAAATAGAGTTCGGAGACGGTGTGCCCCGCCTTCTTGACGCTGCCCGCCTTGGGTTTGGCGGCGCCCGGCTTGGGAGCGCCCTGGCTGGCCAGCGGCATGCCGGCGTGGGGGTTGCCCATCGGGCTGCCGTGGGGGTTGGCCATGGCGGCCCCGCCCGCGGCGCCGCTTCCCGCCCCGGCGCTCAAGGAGTTGACGAACCAGATCTCGTCGAAGGTGCGGTTCAGCGACTTGGCCTGGAAGCCGTGCATGGCCATGCCGTCGCCCGTGCTGAGCTTCTGTCCCTTGCTCACCTTCGCCTCGGGCCCGGCCAGCCAGATCTCGCCCTGGCCCGTGTCAAGCAGGACATAGGTGTAGCCGCCGGAATTCATGGTCTGCTTCACCGTGCCGGAGAAGCCGGCCGCATCCGCCCCCGCCGCCAGCAAGGCCAGGGCCAGGGCCATCGTCAGGATCTTCATGCCTTCCCTTCTTTCTGTCTGATCGACCTCATGTCATCAGGCCCGGCCATGATAGCAAAGACCGGACCAGGGCGCTCCCCCGCCGGCCAGGCCCGAGCGGCCGCCGGGGGCGCCTCACAGTCCGATGCGTCGCAGCGCGCGGGCGACCAGCGCGGCGTCCCCCGTCACGAAGAAGTGCAGGCCGCGCGCGCCGCCCTCCAGCAGGCGTCGACCCTGGGCCGCGGCATGGGCCACGCCGATCTCCTCCCGCTGCTCGGCCGTGGCGGCGCCCCGCAGCTCCTCCACCAGCTCCTCGGGCAGGTCGACATGGAAGTGGCGGGGCAGGCTGTTCAACTGGTGGAGGCGGCTGACCACCTTGAGGCCGGGCAGCACCGGCACGCTGATCCCGGCCTCCCGGCAGCGGGCCTCCCAGGCCAGCCAGCGACCCGCGTCGAAGCACATCTGGCTCACCACCCATTGGGCCCCCGCCTCCACTTTGGCCCTCAGCCGCGCCAGGTCCTCCCGCAGGTTGGGCGCCTCCACGTGCTTCTCGGGGTAACCGGCCACGCCCACGGAGAAGCGGCCGCACTGGCGCTCGGCCAGCTCGTGGAGATAGCGCCCGGCGTTCATGTCCATCACCTGCCGCACCAGGTCGAGGGCATGGGCGTTGCGCGCCCCCGGCCGCACCTCGTGCCATTCGGGGACGTCGCCGCGCACGGCCAGGACATTGTGGATGTCCAGGTAGGAGAGTTCGATCAGGGCGTCCTCCGTCTCCTCCCGGGTGAAGCCGACGCAGAGCAGGTGGGGGACGGTCTCCACCCCGTACTGGTAGCGGATGGCGGCGCACAATCCCAGTGTGCCCGGCCGCTTGCGGTAGATGTGGCGGCGCCAGGACCCGTCCGCCCCCTCCTCGAACCAGGAGTCGGCGGCGTGGTTGGTGATGTCGATCCAGGCGGGGCGGAAGGGGAGGAGGGTCTCCACCGAGCGGCGGACCATCTCCATGCCGCCGCCGCGCAGGGGCGGGATCAGCTCGAAGCTGAAGAAGGGGTCGCCGCGTTCGGCCAGGAAGTCCGGGATGCGCATGGCCTCGCTTTCCATTAGGTTGTGCCGCGCTCCGGCCGCGCCGGAGGAGGAAAGGGTTCCGCTCGCAACCGCCATCACATGGGCAGCCGGAAGCGGCCCCGCGGGCCTCGCCGCGGCGGGTCGTCGCATGGCGTGGGTGCTTGTCCGGTCGATCGAAGTCGGGGCGCAAGGTAGTCATCGTCCGGAAAGGAATGGCCATGCCACGAGCCGACCTGGAGTCCCGCCTGGGGCGCGACCTGCTCCTCTTCGACGGAGCCATGGGCACCAGCATCCAGTTCGCCGCCCCGCCCGCCGAGGCCTTCGCCGGACACGAGGGCCTCAACGAGTGGCTGACCTTGACCCGCCCCGACCTCATCCGGGAGATCCACGCCGGCTTCCTCGAAGCGGGCAGCGACCTGATCGAGACCAACACCTTCGGCGCCTTTTCCGTCGTGCTGGACGAGTACGGCGTGGGCGGCGCCGCGCGCGAGCTGGCCCACGCCGCGGCCGCCCTCGCCCGCCGGGTGGCGGACGAGTACGCCACCCCCTCCCGCCCGCGCTGGGTGGCGGGCAGCATGGGACCGGGCACGCGCCTGGCCAGCCTGGGCCAGATCAGTTGGGCGGCCCTTGCCGCCGCCTATGAGCCGCTGGTGGAGGAACTGGTGGCGGGAGGGGTCGACCTCCTCCTCATCGAGACGGTGCAGGATCCGCTCCAGGCCAAGGCCGCCCTGGAAGCCTGCCGGCGCGTCCTGGCGCGGACGGGGCGGCGGCTGCCCGTGGGTGTCCAGGTGACGGTGGAGACGGCCGGCACGCTTCTGCTCGGCACGGAGGCCACCGCCGCGCTGGCCGCCGTCGCGCCCTACCGGCCCGCCTTCTTCGGCCTCAACTGCGCCACCGGCCCGGCCGCCATGCGACCGCAATTGCTGCAGCTGGCCGGCGCCAGCCCCTTCCCGCTCAGCGTGCAGCCCAACGCCGGCCTGCCCCGCGCCGAGGGGGGCCGCATGGTCTACGACCTGACGCCCGAGCGCTTCGCCGCCGAGCTGAGGGATTTCGTCGAGCACGCCGGCGTCAGCATCGCCGGCGGCTGCTGCGGCACCACCCACGAGCATCTGGCCGCCCTGGCCCAGGCCCTGCGCGGACGCGGCCCGGCCCCGCGCGCCCCCCGGCCCCAGGAGGCGGCGGCCAGTCTTTACAGCGCCGTGCCTCTGCAACAGCAGCCCGCTCCGCTCCTCATCGGCGAGCGCACCAACGCCAACGGCTCCCGCCAGTTCCGCCGGCTGCTGGAGGCGGGGGATTGGGAGGGGATGGTCGCCATGGCGCAGGAGCAGGCGGCGGAGGGCGCCCACCTGCTCGACGTCTGCGTGGCCTGCGTGGGCCGGGACGAGCGGGCCGACATGGACGAGTACTGCCGGCGCCTGGCCACGGCCGCCACCCTGCCGCTCATGATCGACTCCACCGAGGCGCCCGTCATCGCGGCGGCCCTTGAGCGCCTGGGCGGCCGGGCCGTGGTCAACTCGATCAACCTCGAGGACGGCGAGGGGCGCGCCCGCGCCGTGCTCGAGCTGTGCCGCATCCACGGCGCGGCCGTGGTCGGCCTCTGCATCGACGAGGAGGGGATGGCCCGCGCCCCCGAGCACAAGCTGCAGGTGGCGCGGCGCCTGCTCCACCTGGCGGGCGAGCACGGCCTGGCCCCCGGCGACCTCCTGCTCGATCCCCTCACCTTCACGTTGGCGACGGGGGATCCCGACGACCGCCACAGCGCCCTGGCCACGCTCGAGGGTCTCCGCCTCATCAAGCGGGAGCTGCCCGGCGTGCGCACCAGCCTGGGCGTCTCCAACATCAGCTTCGGCCTCAAGCCGGCCCTGCGCCAGATCCTCAACAGCGTCTTCCTCCAGCGGGCCCTCGACGCCGGCCTCGACGCCGCCATCCTCCACGCCGGGCGCCTGCTCCCCCTCCACCAGATCGCGGCGCCGCTGCAGGACATGTGCCACCGCCTCATCGACGGCGACCATCGCCGGGGCGATCCCCTGGCCGAGCTGCTGGCCGCCGGCGGCGGGGAGAGCGCCCGCCGGCCCGCCGCCGCCCGCGACGAGCGGCCGCTCGAGGAGCGGCTGCAGGCCCGCATCGTGGACGGCCGGGGGGAGGGGATGGAGGCCGAGCTGGACGAGGCCCTCGCCGGACGGCCGCCCTGGGAGCTGATCAACGAGGTCCTCCTGGCCGGCATGCGGACGGTGGGCGAACTCTTCGCCGCCGGCCGGCTGCAGCTGCCTTTCGTGCTGAAGAGCGCGGAGACGATGAAGCGCGCCGTGCGCCACCTGGAGCCCCTCTTGGGCGGGGCGGGCGGCCCCGCCCGCGGCCGCCTCCTGCTCGCCACCGTGCGCGGCGACGTGCACGACATCGGCAAGAACCTGGTGGACATCATCGTGCGCAACAACGGCTGGGACGTGGAGAACCTGGGGATCAAGGTGCCGGTGGAGGGCCTGCTCGAGGCGATCCGCCGCCAGCCGCCGGACGCCGTGGGCCTCAGCGGCCTGCTCGTGCGATCCGTCTTTGTCATGCGGGAGAACCTGGAGGTCTTTGCCCGCGAGGGGATCACGCTGCCCGTCATCCTGGGCGGCGCCGCCCTCAACCGCCGCCACGTGGAGGAGGAGCTGCGTCCCCTCTACCCCGGACCCCTCCATTACGCCCGCGACGCCTTCGAGGGGCTCCAGCTCCTCGAGTCCATCCGCGCCGCCCGGGCCGGCACGGCACCGCTGCCCCTCCCCCCGGGCGATGCGGCCGCGTCGCCGGACGGGGAGGAGGCGACCGCCCTTGTCCCGCTGCGTCCCGCCGTGCCGGCGGCGCTCGACCCCCGCCTCGACACGGCCCCCGCCGACTCCCGCCCGGCCCTCCTCGCCGAACTGCCCACACCCCCCTTCTGGGGAGCGCGGCTGGTGCCCGAGCTGCCCCTGGCCGAGGTCTGGCCCTGGCTCAACCTGAACACCCTGACCCGCGGCGAGTGGGGTTTCCGGCGGGGCCGGCTGGACGCCGAAGCCTGGCAACGCATCGAGATGGAGACGATCCGCCCATTGCTGGCGCGGCTCCAGGCCGACGCCGAGGCGCGCCACTGGCTGCGCCCGGCCCTCTGCTACGGCTGGTTCCCGGCCCAGGCCGAGGGCAGGCGCTTGTGGATCTGGCGCCATCCGGACGAGCGCGACCCGGCCTGGCACCTGGACTTCCCGCGGCAGGGCGAGGCCCCCTGGCGCTGCATCAGCGACTTCTTCGCCCCGCTCGGTTCGCCCCGGCGCGACGTGCTGGGGGTGCAATGGGTGACGGTGGGGGCGGAGGCGACAGCGGAGGCCAAGCGCCACCTGGAGGCGGACCGCTACCAGGAGTATCTCTACAGGCATGGCCTGTCGGTGGAGGCGGCCGAGGCGCTGGCCGAGGCCTGGCACCGCCGCATGCGCGAGGAGTTGGGCATCGCCGGGGAGGATTCACCCCGCCTGGCCGGGATCTTCCGCCAGGGCTACCGGGGCAGCCGCTACTCCTTCGGCTACCCGGCCTGCCCGCGCTTGGAGGACCAGCGCCTGCTGGCCGACATCCTTGGGGTGGACCGCATCGGCTGCCGCTTGACGGAGGAGTGGCAGATCGTGCCCGAGCAAAGCACCTCGGCCGTCATCGTGCACCACCCGGAGGCCAGGTACTTCTCCGTCTGAGCGCTCCGGCTAATCGATGAAGTTGAGCAGACTGACCGACATGGCCAGGGAGATCGACTTGAGCGCCGCCTGGTAGCCGGTCTGCTCGAGGGTGGCGCGCATCATGGCCTCGGCCAGGTCGGCGTCCTCCACTTCCCCCAGGTTCGAGCTGAGCATCTCTTCCCGGCTGAAGAGCTGGATCTCCGTCGCCTCCACCCGCTGCATGCGCGTCCCCAAAGCGGCCCGTGCCCCGTTGACGGCGCCGATGGTGGCGTCGATGCGCTCGAGGCTCGCGCCGGGGGCCGCCCCCTCACCCGCCAGGAGACCGTCACGCAGCGCCACGAGCGTGTGGAAGATGTCGGCCGGGCTGCCCTGGACGCCTCCCATGAACACCTCGGTGCCGCGGAAGTTGACCTGGACGTCCTCGTTCTCGGAGAGGGGGACCAGGATGCGGCCCTCCTGCGACTCCAACACCGCCGTGACCTGGGAGATGCGTCCCGCCTCGTCGCGCACGACGGCGAAGGGGGTCTTGTCCACGCGGCTGCCGGCGTAGAGGCTGTGCCCCAGGAAACGCCGGTTGGCCTCCCCGGACAGGCTCTCGAGCAGCTGGTCCACCTCCTGGGCCAGGAGGACGCGGTCCTCGGGCGTGAGCGTGTCGGTGGCGGCCTGCACGGCGAAGGCGCGCACCTCGTCCAGCTGGTCCGTCACGCGCTGCAGGCTCAGCTCGGCGTGGCCCAGCCGCATGCGCGCCGTGTCCAGGTTGCGCTGGTACTGCAGGTTGCGCGCCAGGCTGGAGCGCAGCTTGAGGATGCGCGAGGAGCCGGCGGCATCGTCGCTGGGCTTCTCCACCCGCTTGCCCGTGGTGATGCGGCGCTGGGCCGCCTCGAAGGCCTGGCCGCGCCGCTCGATGGTGAGCAGGCTGTTCTGGCCCTTCATCTGATTGGTGATGCGCATCCACCCTCCTTCCGCCGCCCCCGGTCAGCCGCTACACCAGTTTCAGGACCTCCAGCAGCATGTTGTCCGCCACCGAGACGACGCGCGCCGCGGCGGCATAGGCCTGCTCCTGGGCCATCATGCGGGTCAGCTCCTCGTCCAGGTTGACCCCCGACATGGACTGCCGGCGGGCGTCCAGCTCGGTGACGAAGGCCTGCTGGATGGACCGCTCGTCGGCGGCGCGCGCCGTCTCGGCGCCCACCTGGGAGACGAGGCTGCCCCAGGCCTCGCCCAGGCTGCGCCCGGAGAGGCCGGCCAGGCCCCGCTCGGCCAGCAGGGCGATGGCCGCCGCCGCCTCGCCATTGCCGATTCCGCCGTCGGCGCTGGCCGCCACCCGCTGGGGATCGTCCAGCACCCAGCGGCTCAGGGCGATGTCCGCCGCCCCCGGGCGGGCCGGGTCGAAGAAGTCGCGGCCGGCCCGTCCGGCCAGGTCCGAGCCCCCCCGATGCAGGGTGTTGACCTCGCGCACCAGCTCGGCGGCCAGGGCGTCCAGCTCCGCCAGGCGGGCGGGGATGACCGTGTCCCGCACCTCGAGCAGGCCGGCCAGTTCGCCCGAGCGCGGCCGGATGGCGGCGCCCGTGTCGCTCCAGTCCAGGCGGGTGAGGACGGTGCCGTCCCCGCCCGGCTCCTGCCGCAGGGAAAGGGGGACGGCATGGACGCCGTCCACCAGCGCCCGGCCGCCCACCCAGACGCGGTAGGTGCCCTGGGCGTCCTCGGCGGCGCGCACGTCCACCAGGCGGGCCAGGTCGTCCACCAGCAGGTCGCGGGCGTCGCGCAGATCGGAGGCGGAGCGGCCGCCCTGCTCGGCCGACTGGATGTTGCGGTTCAAGTCGGCCAGGCGCGCCGTCTTCTCGTTGATCTGCCGGCCGATGCTGGCCACTTCCAGGTTGGTGTCGGTGCGCTGGGCGCGCAACTGGCCGTTCAGCTGGTTGAGCCGCCCGGCCAGGCGGCTCCCCGCCTCGAGCACAGCCCGCCGGTAACTCTCCTCCGCCGGCTCGTTGCCCAGATCCGCCCAGGCGCTGAAGAAGGAGTCGAGGGCGTCTCCCACGCCCGGCGTGCCCGGCTCCCCCACCACCGCCTCGATCCCGCGCAGCAGCTGGTCGCGCTGGTCGGCGGACCCCAGGCCGGCCAGCTCCCGCCGGTAGGAGCGGTCGAAGTGCTCCAGGCGCAGGCGCTGGAGGGCGATGGGCTCCACTCCGGCCCCGATGCCGCGCAGGCGCTGCTCGCTGCCCAGGCGGGCGCCCAGCTCCAGGCGCTGCCGTGTGTAGCCCTCCGTGCTCACGTTGGCCACGTTGTGGCCCGTCACGTTGAGGGCCATCTGGTGGGCGAGCAGGGCGCTGCGCGCCGTGTCGAGCAGGCCGGTGAGGGTGGACATCAGGCCCTCCGGTCGATGAGGCGGCTGCCCGCCCCGCCCTCGCGCGGCCGGGCGTCCGGTCCGTAGGTGGAACCAGGCTGCAGACTGCCCAGCAGCCATTCCAGGCGGCGCCGGTTGAAGCGTCGGCCGCGCTCCACCAGCCGTCCGGTCAGGCCGCGCAGCTCGTGGACGCGATGCAGGCGGGTGCGCAGGCGCCGGCCCAGCACATGCAGGCGCGTCGAGAGGGCGGGCGGGCAGCGCTCCGCCACCAGGCGCAGGGTGAGGGGCGGCGGCGCCGGGAATTCGCGGGCAAGGGCCTCGAGCAGCAGGCGGCGGCGGCGCTCCTGGCCCCGCAGCAGGTGGTGGCATCGTTCGATGGCCTCGGCCCGCGCCTGGACCCGCTCCGCCTCGCCGGACTGGAGCGCCTCCAGCTGGCCGGACAGCTCCTCCTCCAGCTCGTGGTAGAGGCCAAGCTCCTCGTCCAGTCGCTGGGCGAGGCGCTCGGCCAGGTCGTGCAGGGCTCCGTTCATGGCGTCCGTCCCATCAGTTGCTCGATCTTGGCGACATAGGCGCGGGTCTCGGCGTAGGGTGGAATGCCGCCGGCGCGGTCCACCGCGCCCGGCCCCGCGTTGTAGGCGGCCAGGGCCAGTTGCCGGTCCTCGTAGCGCTCCAGCATCTGGCGCAGGTAGCGCAGCCCGCCCTTGAGGTTCTGGCGGGGGTCGAAAGGATCGCGCACGCCCAGGCCGCGGGCCGTGTCCGGCATCAGCTGGGTCAGGCCCATCGCCCCCTTGCGGCTGCGCGCCCGCTCGTCCCAACCGCTCTCCGTCTCGACCAGGGCCATGGCCAGGCGCGGCTCCACTCCCACCTCGCGGGCCACCTCCACCGCCAGCTCGCGCAGCTCGGAGACGCGGGCGCTGTCCGGCCGCCGGAAAGAGGGGCGGGCGGCCCGGCCCAGCTCGGCGGAATGGCCCAGGGCGGCCAGGGGATCGAGGGCGGCCTGCTCGCGCTCCCGGCGGCGCAGGGCGAAGGCCCGGTCGAGGCTGGCCAGACCCTGGACGGCCCACTCCTGGCCGGAGGGCAGGGCGCCCAGCTCGGCCAGGGCGCGCTCCAGCCCGGGCTGGGCGGCGGTGGCGCCCTCCTCCCGGCGCAGCTGCGCCAGCAGCGAGGAGGCGAGGCCCAGGCCGGCGCCCGCCGTCATCTCCTTGGACATCTCCTCGTTGAAGAGGCTGGTGTACCATTCGCGGCTGACCCCTTCGCGGGCGAAGAGCCCTTCCTCGAGCGAGGCCTGCATGGAGACCAGCATCTGCTCCACCAGCAGGCGTTCGAAGTCGCGGCCGGCGCCGGCCAGGGCGTCCGTCCCGGGCTCGGTCGGGCGCGGGGCCGGGCCGCTCGCCGCCGGAGCGGGGAGGCGCGGCGCCCCATCGCCCTGATTGAGGGAGCGCGTCTCCATCAGATGATCACCAGCTCGGCCTGGAGGGCGCCCGCCTCCTTGAGCAGCTGGAAAATGCTGATGATGTCGCGCGGGCTGACCCCCAGCGTGTTGAGGGCCCGCGCCACGCCGCTCACATCCGCCATGTCGTCCAGCACGATGAGGTGCGCCTCCTCGCTCGCCACGGTGATCTCGTCCTGGCGCTGGCCGCCCACGAAGCCCGTGTAGGGGTCCAGGGTGCTGCCTTGCTGGCTCTTGATGATGACCGAGAGGTTGCCGTGGGCCACGGCCACGGGCAGCAGGCGCACCTGGCGGCCCACCACCACCGTGCCCGTCCGCTCGTTGATGACGACCTTGGCCGTGAGGTCGGGCTCGATGTCGAGGTTCTCGATGAGGGAGGCCAGCTCCACCAGGCGGTTGCCCTGGCGCGACTCGACGGGCACCTCGATGCGGATCTGGGCCGCGTCGATGGCCTGGGCCAGGGGCTCGCCCAGGGCGGCGTTGAGGGCGCGGGCGGCGCGCATGGCCGTGGTGAAGTCCGGGTGCTGGAGGCTGAGCACGAGGCTGCCCTCCATCAGCAGGTTGCTGCGCATGTCGCGCTCCACCATCCCGCCCTCGGGCACGCGCCCGACCAGCGTGTAATTCTGGCGGATGCTGGAGCCGCCCGAGGAGAAGTTGAAGCCGCCGATGGAGACGGGGCCCTGGGCCCGCACCAGCACCTCCTCCCCGCCCTGGTTGGTGAGGGGCGTCATGAGGAGGACGCCGCCCATCAGGCTGCTGGCGTCTCCCAGCGAGCTGACCGTCACGTCCAGGCGGTCCCCCGCCCGGGCGAAGGCGCCCAGCCGGGCCGTCACCATCACGGCGGCCACGTTCTTGGGCTTGATCGTGCCCGGATCGAGGCGGATGCCGAAGCGGCGCAGCATGTTCTCCACGCTGCGCAGGGTGAAGGCGCTGCGGTTGCCGTCCCCCGTGCCGTCCAGGCCCACCACCAGGCCGTAGCCGATCAGGTCGCTGTGCCCCGATCCCTGGAAGGAGGCGATCTCCTTCAGCCGCACGGATGCCGCCTGGGGAGCGGCCAGGAGCCAGGCCACGAGGGCGAGCAGGAGCCAGGGCGCGCCCCCCCTGGCTTGCGCCGCCGGCCGCGGGGTGTGACGCACCCGGTTCCACGCGGAGGGGAGGCCGGTGGAACCGGGCGGCCACCCGGCTCTCTTCCATTGGGACTGTAGGAGATGAGCGTTCGAATTCCGTGTCATAGCATCCAGCCGAAGAGCCAGTTGAGGACGCCCCGGCGCTGGGCATTGCGCACGAGGCCGCTGCCCGAGTAGCGGATGACCGCGTCCGCCACCAGGTAGCTGTAGATGGTGTTGTCCGAGCCCACGTCGTCCGGGCGCACCCGGCCGGTCAGCTCCGTGATCTGCTGCTCGCCGTCGATCTCCACCACACGGCTGCCCTCGACGATGAGGGTGCCGTCGGGATCGATGGCGACGATCTCCGCCATGAGGCGGGTCTGCAGCCGGCTGGCGCGGGTGTTGCCGCCCTTCACCTTGTGCTCGTTCTTGCTGTCGGCCCCGCCGCTGATCTCCGGCACGAAGGTGAGCGGCCCGCCCGCGCCCTGCACCCCCACCTCCAGGCTGTTCTCGCGCTTGGTGTTGGTGGAGGCGCTGGTGGAGCCCGAACCCTGCTCCACGATGAGAATGGTGAGCAGGTCGCCCACGCGGAAGGCCCGCGCGTCGGTCACCCAGGAGTCGCGGCTGATCTGGGCCGCCGCGGCCAGGGCCAGGACCAGCAGACAGGCAAGGGCCGTCTTCATCCGCCCACCTCCACCAGGGCTTGTCCATCGGCCGTGAGGCGGGCCGCCATGCGCCGCCCCGTCTCGAAGAGCCGCACTTTGAAAGTCTGGCCGATGAGGGCGTCCTCGAGGGCCTCCGCCCGGGCCGAGACGCTCACTCCGCCGCTGCGCACGGTGAGGACAAGGGATTCGCCCCGCCGCACGTCGGGCACGCTCTCCAGCAGGCGCCCGGGCAGGGCGCGTCCGGCGCCGAGGGGTCGGGCCAGGCGCCGCCCCAGCACCTCGCCCAGCGGCATGAGGTCGCCGCCGGCCAGGTGGGTCGTCTCCACCCAGCGCTCCTCCACGTCCCCCTCCTCCAGCACCCGGCCGCGGGGCAGGTCGCGCCGGGCCACGGGCAAGTGCTCCCAGCGCCGCACGCGCACGGGAACGGTCAGGCGGCGCAGGATGCGCCCCTGGTCGAGGAGGCGCAGGGCCACCGTGCAGGTGCCCCGCTCGCGCAGTTGGAGAGCCTCGGCCTCGATCAGGGCCGGGGCCGGCACGCCGCGCAGGGGGGGCAGGGTCCAGTCGAAGGCCACGCTGTCCGCCCCGCTCCACGGTCCATCCGCCAGCACGGCGCGCAGGGCCGTGTCGCAGCGCTCCGCCACGTCGCCCTCCCCGCCGGCGGCGGCGCGGGCGCCACCCGTCCAGCCCGCCGCGGCGGCCAGGAAGAGGAGCAGGAACCAGCGGGCGCGTCCCATCACATCACCTCCGCAGGCTGGCGGCCAGGCCCAGCATGTCGTCGCTGGCGCGGATGGCCTTGGAGCTGACCTCGTAGGCGCGCTGGGCGGCGATCATGCCCACCATCTCCTCCACCACCTTGACATTGGAGGTCTCGAGGTAGCCCTGGGCGACCTGCCCGAACTGCTCATTGGCCGGCGTGCCCAGCTGGGGCGCCCCCGAGGCCGCCGTCTCGGCGTAGAGGTTCTGTCCCAACGCGCGCAGGCCGGCCGGATTGGTGAAGACGGCCAGCTCCAGCGTGCCGATCTGCACGGCCGAGGCCTCCCCCGCCAGCAGCACGCTGACCACGCCGTCCCGGCTGAACTGGATGTCCACCGCCCCCTGGGGCACGGTGATCTCCGGCTCGAGGGTGAGGCCGTCGCTGGTGACGATGACGCCCTCGCTGGACAGGTTGAAGGAGCCGTCCCGCGAATAGGCGGTGCCGCCGTCCAGTTGGCGGACCTGGAAGAAGCCCTCGCCCTCGATCGCCAGGTCGAGGCGGCCGCTCGTCTGCGCCACGTCGCCCTGGGTCATGTCGCGCGTCACGCTGACCGTCTTCACGCCCGTGCCCACCTGGAGGTCGGCGGGGATGACGTGGCCCAGGCTGTTCTCCACGCCGCTGCTGCGCAGGTTCTGGTAGAGCAGATCCTGGAACTGGGCGTGGCTCTTCTTGTAGCCCGTCGTGTTGACGTTGGCCAGGTTGTTGGCGATGCTGTCGATGTGCAGCTCCTGGGCGTACATGCCCGAAGCGGCGCTGTGCAGGGCACGGATCATGCCGGTCTTCCTTTCAACTCAGGACGGGTCAGCGCAGGCGCCCCAGGTCCCCCACCGCCTTGCCCAGGTTCTCGTCCTGGATTTGCAGGGCCTTGTGGGCGAAGGCGTAGGTGCGTTCCTGCTCGATCAGCTTCACCATCTGCTCCACCACCTGGATGTTGGAGCCCTCCAGCATGCCCTGGACCGGCCTCGTGGCCGTGGCCGGGGCGGGCTGGGTGTCCTCGGGCCGGGGTTGCCACAGGTTGCGGCCCAGCTTGGCCAGGCGCGCGGGCTCGTCGAACTCCACCACGCGCAGGGCGCCCACCACCGTGCCGTTCTGGGCCAGGCGCCCGTCGCCCGTGCTCTCCACCGGGCCGGGGCCCAGGCGGATCAGCCCGCCCTCGCCCAGCACGGGCAGGCCGTCCGCCGTCACCAGCACGCCCTCCGGCGAGAGGAGGAAGTGGCCGTCCCGCGTGTAGCGCTCGCCGTCGGCCGTCTCCACCACGAAATAGCCGGGGCCGTCCAGGGCGAAGTCCAGGGGCGCCCCCGTCTGCTGGAATTCGCCGGCGCGCAGGCGGGTCTCGAAGCCCTGGCGCAGGCGGTTCTCGGGGGAGGGCACGCCGCGCCCGCGGTCAAGCAGCAGGCGGCCGTCGATCATCTCGCGGAAGTTGAGGCGGTCCTCCTTGAAGGCCGTGGTGCGGGCGTTGGCCAGGTTGGTGCCCGTGATGTCCTGCTGGATGCCGCGGGCGATCATGCCCGCGCCGGAGTCCCACAGACCCTTGATCATGGGCGGAGATCCCGCAACTTGTGGCCCACCTGCCCTCCTCTGGTCCCGTCGTCCTCCCCGCCTCCTGCGCGAGGCTGGGAGTTCAGGACTTCCTCCGGTCGGGCAATCCTCGTGCCAGCTCGCGCGAGGCGTCGCCTCAGGCCAGCTCCGGGATGATCTCGTTGTTGTTCATTGGCTTGAAAAGTTCACGACTTCCGAACTTCGGCACTTTGGAAGCCTGGAGGCGGGGTGGGGCATGAGCAGGATTTTGCCCCCCAAGGGACGCAATGTGCCGGTGGATGCCGGCCGGGATGGGTGACAGAGGGCGGTGGGCGGAGCCTCAGCCGGGCCGGGATGCGCGCCGGGCGACGCGCGTCAGGGTGCCTGGCTGTCCGGAGCTTGCGCGGTGCTTAGGCAGACTGTCGGGCTCAGCCGTCGGCGCCGCGCAGGGTCTCCAGCTCGAGGCAGGCGGCGGCGGGCAGCTCGATGCGCGCGCGCGGACCCTCCCCGGCCGCGGGCCCCAAGAGGCGGATGCTCATGCCCTCGCGGGCGGCCAGGCAGCGGGGGAACTGGGCGGCGGCCTCGGCCTCGATGGCAAGCATCTGCTCGTCGGTGTGGTCCTGGTCGTGGTGGAAGAGGACGAGGCGGTTCACGCCGGCGGCCCGCGCGTTGACAACGGCCTGCTGCCAAGTGCTGTGGCCCCAGCCCTGGCGGCCCTGGCGGTACTCCTCGGGCGTGTAGTTGGCGTCGAAGATGAGCAGGTCGGCCCCCGCGGCCAGCGCCACGATGGCCTCCTCCGGCCCCGGACCGGTGTGCTCGTTGTCCGTGGCGTAGACGACGGCCACGCCCTCCGCCTCGATGCGGTAGCCCAGGCAGCCGCCCGGATGGTTGAGGCGGCGGCAGCTCACCAGGGCGTTGCCGATGGTGAAGGACTCGTCGCTGACCTCGCGGAAGGCCTTGTCGCTGGACATGTAGCCCATGTCCACCGGGAAGTAGGCGAAGTTCTGCTGCCCCTCCAGCTGGGCGCGCAGGGTGGTGTCCACCGGGCGCAGGCCGATGAACTCGAAATGATTGGCCGGGTGGAAGAGCGGCTTGAAGAAAGGGATGCCCTGGATGTGGTCCCAATGGAGGTGGCTGAGCAGGATGTGCCCGCGGATGCCGCCCGCCGGGTGGCGGGCCTGCAGCACATTGCCCAGGCGGCGGATGCCCGTGCCGGCGTCGAGGATGATGAAGGTCCCGTCCCCGGTCTCCACCGTGACGCAGCTGGTGTTCCCCCCGAAGCGCATTTTCTCCGGCTCCGGTGTGGGAATGCCGCCGCGGACACCCCAGAAATGCAGCTCCATCATACCCCCGCTGGCTGCCTTGACCGTCGGGCGCAAGATAGGAAGCCGCCGGCGGCCCCGCGTGACCTCCCTCACAGCCCGGGCGGTCGCCCGCCACACGTGCCGGTCCGCCCCGGGCCCGCTCGTTGCTCCGGCAGCGCCGGTGCCTTACCTTGTGGCCTGCGTCGGACGACCGGCACCTCCGGGCGGCCGACGCACCTGCTCCCGTAGCTCAGTGGATAGAGCGTCGGTCTCCGGAACCGAGTGCGTAGGTTCGATTCCTACCGGGAGCATGGCCCAAGCAATCGCCTCTCGGGCGATCCTATGGGCTCGCGGGAAGGGGCGGCCCATGGCCGCCCTTTCTCATGTGCGCGATGTGGTCAATCGGTCGCTCCCGCTTGGCCCATGTGGATAGCTTCCCCCCGCGCAGGCGGCGGTGGCATCTCTCCCCCCACTTCCTGAGCTTCCGACATGCCGCAGTCCTCCCGCGCCACCCTCCTCTCCTGGCTCGCCCTCCTGGCGCTGGTCGCCGGGACGGCGGGGCTGGCCTGGACCCTGCAGCGCCCCATCACCCTGAACGGGGGATTGGGCTGGGATGGCGTGGAGTACGCCCGCGTGGCGGAACAGCTCGCCCACGGCGGGCGGCCGCAGGCGGAGGCCCCCTTTGTTTACCGCGTCGGCGCGCCGGCGTTGGCGGCCTGGCTCAGCCCGGGCGACGCGCTGCGCGGCTTCCGCCTGGTCAACGGGGCCGCCGCGCTGCTGGCGCCGCTCCTGCTCTTCGCCTGGCTGGGCCGGCACGCGCCTGCTGCTGGCCGGCCTCTTCGCCACCCAGTGGCACGCCCCCCTGCGCCTCACACCCTTCTACCCCGTCCATGCCGACCCGCTCATGTGGCTCTTCTGGCTGGGCGGCCTCCTGCTCCTGGACCACTCGCGCCCGGCGCCGGCGGCGAGCGCGCCAGCCCTGCCGCCCCTGCTCCTGGCGGCCTGGCTGGCCTGGGCGGCGCTGGCCCTGCCCTGCCGCGAGGTGCTGCTCCTGCCCGCCCTGGCCCTGGCCTGCCGCGCCAACCCGCTGCTGCTCCGGCGGGCGCCGCTGGCGTCCTGGCGGGCCCACACCCGGGCGCGCCTGCGCCCCGCCCTCTTCGCCCCCGCCCTGCTCGGGCTGGCCCTCTTCCTGCTCATCCGGGCCTGGGCCGAACCCACCAACAGCTACGGTTTCGTCAAGACGGCCGTGCTCTGGCTCTGGCTGAAGAGCCTGCCCCACTACCTCCACGGGATGTGCCAGGCCTTCGGTCCCGCCCTTCTGGTGCTGGTGGCGCTGGATGGACGCCGGGCCTGGCGCAGGCTGGCCGAGCGGCAGGACCTGCTGGCGGTGGCGGCGGGCGTGGCGGCCCTGGGCTGGCTGGGGGGCAGCGACACGGAGCGCCTGCTCTACTGGGGCGCCCCCCTCCTCCTGCTGGCGGCCGGGCATTCCCTCGAACACAATTGGCGCGCCAGCCGGAGCGCCGGGCGAGGCGGGCGGGCCCTGGCCTGGCTGGCTTTCCTCGTCCTGGCCCAGGCTCTTGGCCAGCGCCTCGCCTGGCTCATCCCCGACCATCCCGGCAGCGAGGAGCTGGTCTGGCCCCTCCTCACCCCGCTCTCCTCCACCGGCCGCTACCTGGATCTCTGGAGCCAGCACGCCCGGCCCGAGGTGGCCGTCCTCTCGCTGGCGCAGTATCTGGTGGTGATGGGGCTGGGCATCTGGGGGGGCCGCCGCCTGCTGCGCGGCGCGGCAGGGTGCTCCCCCGCGGCGGGACAGGGGCCGGGCCGGGCGGGCTGAGCGGAGCCTCCGCTACTCCCCGCCCAGATCCTTCATCCAGCGGTGCAGCACCTCGCGGCTGATCCCGATGCGCTCGGCCGCCTCCTTCACGCTGACCCCCTCCTGCACGAAGCGTTCGACGTAGGCGCGGCGCAACTGCTCCAGCAGCAGGTCGCGGGCTTGGGCGAAAGGCTGGCTGGTGAGGGGCGAGTAGTCGGCCTCCTGGGCCGGCGTGCGCCGCGCCCCGCCGGGCAGGTTGAAGTGGTCGGGCCGGAGGGGTCCCCCCCCGCCGCGCACCACGGCCAGTTGCACGGCGCTCTCGAACTCGCGCACGTTGCCCGGCCAGGACTGGGCGGTGAGGGCCTCCAGCGTGCCGGGGGCCAGCTCCAGGCCGGCGCGTCCGGGGAAGTGCTTGTGGAGGAAATAGCGGAGCAGGGCGGGCAGGTCCTCCGGCCGCTCGCGCAGCGGCGGAATGCGGATGCGCAGCTGGTTGATGCGGTAGTAGAGGTCCTGCCGCATGCGGCCCTGGCGGATGCGCTCCTCCAGATCCTGGTGGGTGGCGGCCACCAGGCGGAAATCCACCTGGATGTCCTTGACGGCGCCCACCCGCCGGATCAGTCCGCTCTCGATGGCGGTGAGCAGCTTGATCTGGGCGGGGGGATCCATGTCGCCGATCTCGTCCAGGAAGAGGGTGCCGCGGTGGGCCAGCTCGGTCAGGCCGCGCTTGGCGGCGACGGCCCCGGTGAAAGAGCCCTTCTCGTGGCCGAAGACCTCGCTGTTGAAGAGTTCACGCTCGATGGCGCTGACATTCACCTCGACGAAGGCCTGCTGGCGGCGGGCGCTCGCCTCGTGGATCATGCGCGCGATCATTGTCTTGCCCGTGCCCGTCTCCCCCGTGATGAGGACGGCCAGGTCGGTGGCGGCCGCCTCGCGGATCTCCCGCTTGACGGCCAGGATCGCCTCCGACTCGCCGACCATCTGCCCCAGGGACTCCTGCAGGCGGCGGCGCAGCCAGACGTTCTCCAGCTTGACGCGGCGCAGGGCCATGCCCTTGCGGATGACGTCGAGGAAGTCCTCCCGGCTCGTGTTCTTCACCACGTAGTCGAAGGCGCCCTCCTTCATGGCGCGGACCACGGTGCGCACGCCGCTCTCCTTGGTCACCATCACCACCGGCACATCGGGCCACTCCGCCACCAGGCGGCCGAGGATGTCGAGGCCGCTCGCCCCGGCGCCCAGGTCGTAATCGAGCAGGACGAGATCGGGATCCAGCCCGCTCATCTTCTCCAGCCCGGCCTCGCCCGTCTCGGCCCAGGCGCAGTCGTAGTGGCGGCGAAGCCCGAGCTGGGTGTCCTCCACGAACTCCTCGTTGTCGTCGATGATCAGGATGCGTTCCATGACCCCTGCCGCCCCTCCGGTTCAACTTTCTTGATCTCGAGCAGAAAGGTGCTGCCCTGGCCCGGCTCGCTCCGCTCCACGGTCAGGGCGCCGCCGAAGCGGGCGAGGATCTCCCGCGAACGATACAATCCGTAGCCGCGGCCCTCGCCACCGGCGCGGCCGCTCACCCCGGCCTCGAAGATGCGCGCGAGGCGCTCGGGGGTCATGCCCGCCCCGCTGTCGGTCACGCGCAGCTGCAGGGTGGAGGGCCGTTCCCGCACTTCGATGGCCAGGCGCCGCCGCGGCAGGCCATCCATCCAGTGCAGGGCGTTGTCCACCAGGTTGTCGAGGATGAACTGGAGCTTGTCCACGGGCAGGCGGGCCAGCACCTGGCGCACTTCCCGCTCGCAGCGCAGCTCCAGCTCGACGCCGGCCAGCTCGGCGGCGCGGTCCTCCAGCACGCGGTCCAGCACCTTGAGCGGCGCCGAGGAGATGCGCAGGTCAAGCCCGTGCTGGGTGGCGGCGAGGGCCTGCTCGAGCCGGTCCAGGTTGAAGGCCAGCTCGACGAGGGCGGCCTCGGCGGGCGGGTCGCCCGCGCCCTCAAGCAGGCGGACAGCGTCGGCGACCAGGCCCTCGAGGCGCTCCTGGTCGGACCCCGCCAGCGGCCGCTCGGCGGGCGGCAGGCGGCGCAGGGCCAGCATCAGCTGCTGGAGGCTGGGCGCCGTCAGGTCCAGGAAGACGCCGCGGGCCGTCCGGTAGCGGCCCAGGATCTCGGGATCGGGCCGGCCCTCCAGGTAGAGGTTGCGCGCGCTGCGCAGCAGGCGGTCCAGGTTGCGCGTGGCCGAGCCGGAGTGGCCGAAATCGCGCAGGAGGTCCACCACCTCGAGCACGCCCGGCTCGGGGCTCTCGACGGTCTTGGCCCGCCGGGCGCGGATGCGGTCGCTGGTGTGGTAGGAGCTGAGGCCCAGGATGAGGGGCAGGGCCCACCACAGGTGCGGCTCGGTGGTCGCCACCCGCACGATGAAGCCCGCGGCCGCGCCCAGGCCCAGGCTGATGAGCAGGCCACTGCGCCCGGGATAGAGGATGGTGGCCGTCACGGCGATGCCCACCATCGCCACCAGCAGGAAGAGCCGCTTGGCGAAAGGCAGGCGGCCCTGGCCGGCCGGCAGCACGAGGGGCAGGGCCAGGCTCTGGCGGCTTAGGTTGCCCCAGGCGTCCATCGCCTGAAGCTGGAGGCGGAAGGTGCCGCCCGTCACGCCGGCGGGCAGCAGCTGGTCCAGGGGCAGGGGTCCGGGGGCGCGCCACGCTCCCCAAGGCTGGTCGTCCAGGCGGACGCGGACCAGGGTGCCGCCGTCCGTGCCCAGCGGGTCGGCCGCACCCAGCAGCAGGATGAGCCGCCGGTCGGCCGCTTCCAGCTCCCGCGCGTCCTGCAGCAGCAGGGCGACTGGGGGCAGGCGATCCGGCACCAGCCAGCCCGTCCCCCGGCTGGTGGAGAGCCAGAGGCGGCCGCTGGAATCGGCCGCCATGGAGAGGATCTCGCCCGACTCGCCATCGGCGGATTCGCCCAGCAGGCCGGCCAGGGGCCTCGTCCAGGGCGCCCCCTCGCGGGCCCGCAGATGGAGGCGCCGCTCCCCCAGCAGCCAGATGCGCCCGCTCCCGTCGGCCAGGATCTGGCGCAGGGCCTGGCCGGGCGCCGCCCGGCCGGCGGCGAGCTGCTCCGGGTAGGCCAGGGTGTCCACCTCGTTCAGCTCGTTGAGGCGCAGCAGGTAGCGGTCGCAGGCGGCCAGGATGCCGCCGAAGCCGTCGGGCGTGGCGCGGTGGACGGGGTCCGCCACGCGCAGGCGCTTCAGCTCCCCGTCCTCGAGCAGGGCCAGACCCCGGGCGCCCCCCACCAGGACGGAGGCCGGGGTGAAGGGCACCATCCAGTTGGCGCCCAGCTCGCGGCTGAGGGTGTCCAGCCGGGGGCCGGCGGCGCGCAGGATCTGCCCGGGCAGGCCGATGAGGAGGGCGCCGCTGCCCGGTTCCGGACAGATGGTGCCGGGCTGGAAGACGCGCGCGGCGGCGGGTTCCAGCCAGTCCAGCGCCGGCTCCCGCGTGGCGCCGCGGCTGATGGCGAGCAGGCGGCGCTCGCCGCCCGAGGCCAGCAGCATCCATTGGCCCTCGCGCGTCCGGCAGGTTTGCAGAGGACGCCAGCCGCCCGTCTCCCGCGGGCTTTCCCAGGCAAGGGCCATGCGGCCCTCCTGCTGGGCCAGCATGCCGCTGGCCTGGCTCTGGATCTGCAGTCGCCCCTCCGGCCGCAGCCAGGCCAGGGCCGGATGCAGTTCCGTCAAGAAGGGGGCGGGCAGGGGCAGGGCCGCCGCGGGCAGCGTCAAGGGGATCAACTCGCGGCCGGTCCACTGCTGCCATCCCGCGCCGCTGCGGACGAGGATGCCCACAGGCGATGCACTAAGGGCCAGGGGCGCGGCCGGCGGGGTGTCGGGCACGCGGTCCGGCAGGGCGACCAGGGTGCCGTCCCTGGCCGAGAGGCGCGCCAGCTGCGGCACGCCGCCCAGGCGGCCCAGCAGGAGGAGGTCGCCCCCCGGCTCCGGCTCGATGGCCGCCACCTCCCCCAGCACGCGGCGGTAGCTCTCGCGCATGGCGGCGGGGTTGCCCTCGGCGTCGAAGCGGTAGATGCCGCGGTCCAGCGTGCCGCAGACCAGGTCGCCCCCCGGCAGCAGGGCAAGGCAGCTGACCGCCATGCCGGAGAGGAGCACGCGCTCGCCCAGCCGGTCGTGGACGAGGAGCAGGCCGCGCTCGGTGGCCAGCCAGGTCGCCTCCCCATGGCTGAGCAGGGCGCGGGCGCGCCCCAGGCCCACCGGCGAGTTCAGCTCGACCGGGCGGAAGCTCTCCTCGCGCCGGAAGAGGCCGGAGTCCGCCGCCACCCAGAGACGGCCTTGCCGGTCCACGGTGAGGGCCGAGGCGCCGCCGCCCTCCCAGCCGCTGCGCAGGTCCAGGCGCACGAGGTGCCGGCCGTCCCAGCTGGCCAGGCCGTCCAGGCCGCCCAGCCAGAGCAGCCCCAGGCTGTCCAGGGCCACGGCCCGCAAGGTGGATGGATGGAGGGTGGCGGGATCGATCAGGCCGGCCCGTCCTGCCCCGGCCAGCAGCAGGAGGAGGAGCACGGCCCAGCGCGCAGGTGGGAGAGGGCGCATCATGGGCGGGAAGGTAAGGTTCAAGGGCCGCTCCGACCGGCCGGGGCCCAGGCCGACATGGGAAGGCCGGGCCGGATCACCGGCCGTCTCCGCCTATGGTCGGGGATCCGGGCGAGGATGGGGCGCTGGCCGCCAGGTTGCGCCGGTACATGGCGGGCGTCATGCGGCGCAGGGCCTTGCCCCGCGTGATGGCCTCCCAGCTTGTGTCGTCATCCGGCCAAGCCCCCGCCTCAAGCCGGGCCAGCAGGGCGGGATCGGGGGCCAGGGCGGCGGTGCCGCGGCCGGCCCGCCGGTTCCAGGGACAGCAGCTCTGGCACTCGTCGCAGCCGAAGAGCCAGGAGCCGGGCATGGGATCGAAGCCGGGGGGCAGCCGGTCGCGCCGGTTCTCGATGGTCTGGGCGCTGATGCAGCGCCCGGCGTCCAGGCATCCGGGCTTCACGAAGGCGGCGGTCGGACAGGCCGCCAGGCAGGCCGTGCAGCGGCCGCAGCGCTCGGGGTGGGGCGCGTCGGGCTCCAGCTCCAGGTCCAGCAGCAGGCCGCCCAGAAAAAACCAGGAACCCAGCCGGGGATGGATGAGCAGGCAGTTCTTCCCGATCCAGCCCAAGCCCGCCTGCCAGCCCCAGTACCGCTCGAGCAGGGGCGCCGTGTCCACGCAGGCCCGCCAGGCGACGGGGCCACGCGCCTCCTCCAGCCGCTGCACGACGCCCCGCAGCAGGCGCTTGAGGACCTTGTGGTAGTCCCGGCCCAGGGCGTAGCGGCTGATGCGCCGCCGGGGCGGCGCGGGCAGGGCGACCCGGCCGTCGTAGGGCAGGGCCACCATGAGCAGGCTGCGGGCGGAGGGCAGCAGCTGCCGCGGATCAAGGCGGGTGGCGTCGCCGCGCGGCCACCAGGCCATGGGACCGTGCAGGCCGCGCGTCGTCCATGCTTGGACAAGGGAGGCATGCCGGACGGGCCGGCAGGGATCGGCGATGCCGGCCAGGGCCGCCCCTTCGGCCCGGGCCGCCTCCTTCAGCCAGGCGGACCAGCCCACCGGGTCGGTGGGCGGCGCCCCGCCGGTGGACAGGGCCCCGCTCATGGCGCCACCTCCCGCGCCCCGGACGATGGGTCCGGCCAGAGCAGCCGCGCCACCACCGGGTAGTGGTCGCTGGGCGGCCGCCCCTCCGGCCGGGCGCGATCGATCCAGCACGCCGCGGGCCGCAGCTCGGGCGAGGCGAGGATCCAGTCGATGCGGCCGGGGGCATCCTCCGTCCGGAAACCGTTGAAGGTGGCCTCCTGGGCCGGGCTGGCGGCGGGATGCAGGTCGCGGTGGATGTCGCGCAGCGGCCGCGCCGCCGCCGGATCGGTCAGGATCCGCCAGGGCGCCGAGGCAGGGCCCGCCGCCTCGTTGAAGTCCCCGGCCAGCACAAGCGGGACGCGGGGATCCCGGGCCGCCAGCCAGGCCTGCAGCCGCGCGGCCGCGCGCTCCCGCGCCACCGCCCCCACATGGTCCAGGTGGGTGTTGACGAGGAGAAGGCGCCGCTCCGGCCGCTCCCGATCCGCCAGCAGGACCCAGCTGAACAGGCGCACGCAGGCCGCGTCGGCGTCCAGGCGTCCGGGGAGAAGGGGATCGTCCCCGTGCCAGCGGTGCCCTTCCTCGAGCTTGACGAAGTCCGCCCGCCGCCACAGCAGCGCGCACATCTCGCCCTGGCGGTCGCCGTCGTCCCGGCCGGCGCCCGCCAGCTCGTAGTCGGGCAGCAGGCGGCGCAGATCATCGGCCTGGACGGCCAGGCACTCCTGGGTCGCCACCAGATCCGCTCCGGCGGCGCGGATCCGATCGGCCACCGCCGCGCGGCGCGCCTCCCAGGCGAGTCCGCCCGTGTCGCCGCCGGCGTGGCGCAGGTTGTAGCTCATCACGGTCAGGTCCCCTGGCCCGCCCGCCGGAGGCCTCTCCGCGCCCCAGCCCGCCTTGCCCGGGTGAAACAGCAGCACGAGGAGGGCGAGGAGGCGCCACGCTCGCGGACCACAAGAAGGAAGGGACGGGGCGGCGGTCATGGGCGGCTCCCTGTTCAACGGAAGGTGGAGATCTCGGCCAGGCCGCGACGCTGGATGTCCGGCACCGTGGCGCCCTCGGCCGCATGGCCCACCACCAGCAGCAGGAAGGGGCGCTCGCTGGCGGGCCGGTCCAGCAGGCGGCGCAGGAAGGCCATGGGCGCCGGCGTGTGCGTGAGGGTGGCCAGCCCGCACTGATGCAGGACGCTGATGAGCAGGCCGCAGGCGATCCCGACCGATTCGGTGGCGTAGTAGTGTTTAACCCGCCGGCCGTCCGCCTGCTCGGACCAGCGCTGCTCGAAGACGGCGATGAGCCAGGGCGCCTCCTCGAGGAAAGGCTTGTGCTCGTCGGTACCGAGGGGGGCGAGGGCCTCCAGCCATTCCCCGGGCGCCGCGCCGCCATAGAAGCGCCGCTCTTCCTCCTCGGCCGCCCGGCGGATGGCCCGCTTGAGCTCCGGATCCGCCACCGCGACGAAATGCCAGGGCTGCTGGTTGGCGCCGGAGGGCGCGCTGCCCGCCGCGCGCAGGGCCTCTTCGATCACGGCGCGGGGCACGGCCCGGTCCGAGAAGTGGCGCAGGGAGCGCCGGCGCGCCAGGCAGGCGGCCAGGCGCCGCGCCTCGGCGGCACGCTCCTCCTCGCCGAAGGGGGGCAAGGGTGGCGGGGGAATCCGCTCAGCCACGACCGGCCTCCGCCAAGGCCGGCCCGTTGGCCAGGGCCACCCGGAAGGGGAAACAGTGGACGGACATCACGCCGGCCACGACGGCAGGGTCGGCCTGGGCGAAGGCGTGGGCGGCCGCTTCGTCCGCGGCGCGGAGGAGCACGATCCCCATCCCCTCAGGGTGCAGATCGGTGGTGCGGCCGGCCAGCAGGACGTGGCCGGCGGCGCAGTGCCCTTGCAGCCAGGTGAAATGGCGTCCGATCGCCGCTTCCTCCTCCGGCGCGGCCCCCTCCGTGAGCAGGGCGGGGCGGATCAGGCGCAGTCGGTAGAGCCAGGTCGGCATGGGTGTCCTCCTTGCGCTTGGGGCGCGGCGCCGGGTGGTCGCCGGGATCCGGCGGCTCAGGCCGGTCGGCGGGCCTGGACAAGCATCATCAGGGGCAGTCCGCCCGGATGGGAGGGATGGACCCAGCGTCCCTCGCGCTCCACCAAAAAGGAATGGCTGCGGTAGCTGCAGTAGGGGTATTCGCGCAGCCGCTCCAGCACAAGGCCCGCGTCGAGAAGGGCCTGCACCACCTCCCCGATGCCGTGGGCCCACTCCACCGTCTCGCCCACCGGACCCTGCTCCGAGGCGTAGACCAGGCCGTCCGTCCAGACGGCGGGGCCGCCCGCGCGGAAGTAGGGCGCCTCCAGCCGCAGCCAGCCGCCCGCGCGCTCCTCGGGGGCGAACATGCCCAGGGCGGGATGGAAGTCCCGCAGCAGCAGGCGGCCGCCCGGCTTGAGCAGCCCGGCCACGACCCGCCCCCAGGCCTCCAGGTCGGGCAGCCAGCAGAGGGCGCCGCCGCCCGTGAAGACGAGGTCGAAGGTCTCGGGCAGACGCTCCGGCACCTGGCCCAGCTCGGCCTCCACGAAGCGCGCCTCCAACCCGGCCCGCGCCGCGATCTCCCGCGCCTTGGCCACGGCGGCTGGACTGAAGTCCACGCCCGTGACACGCGCCCCCCGGCGGGCGAGGCTGAGCGTGTCCAGGCCGAAATGGCACTGCAGGTGGACGAGGGTGAGGCCGTCCAAGGGGCCCAGCTCGTCGATGAGGTCGGCGTCCAGCGTGCCGCGTCCGGCCAGGAAGCCCTCCACGTCGTAGAAAGCGCTGGCGGCATGGGGCGCCACGGCGGCGTCCCAGATGCGGCGATTCTGCTCGATGGCCTCCCGCTCGGTCATGGCGTCACCTCTGGCAAGGGCACTACGGCTTGAGGGCGAAGGTGACCGTCACCACCGCCTTGACCATTTTGTCGATGCTCTCGGTGGAGTACATGCCGTAGTCGGCCACCTCCACCGAGTGGGGCGGGGTCACCTGGAGGATGCCCTGGCGCGCCGCCGTGAGGCCGCCCAGGCGCCGGCCGCCCCCGGCCAGGATCTCGGCCCGGCGGCGGGCGTCGGCCGCCGCCTTGCCCAGCAGCTCCAGTTTCATCTCCTCCAGGCTGCCCAGGAAGTACTCGGGCGGCTGGCTGTTCCAGGCCACGCCCTCCCGCAGCAGCTCCTCCGTCCGCCGCGCCAGGGCGGCCACTTCGGCCACGCGGCTGGACTGCAGGCGGAGCGGGCGCTCCAGCTGCCAGGCCTCCACCGTCGCCGTGGGCGTGCCGTGGATGTCCTGGCGGTAGATGGTCCAACTCGTCAGGGGCAGCCACTCCCACTCCCCGGCCGCCACGCCCTGCGCCTGCAGCCAGGCCTCCACCCGCCGGCCCTGCTCCTCCAGCCGGCGCGCCGCTTCGCCCAGATCGGCGTGACGGGCCTGGATGCCGCCCCGCCAGACCGCCAGGGTGGAGACGGCGGGCAGCTCGGCGTAGCCCTTCACGGTAAGCCCCTCCCCCACCGAGCGGGCGGCGAGGAAGCTGCGGCCCCAGATCCAGGAGGAGGCGACCAGGGCCAGCCCCAGCACCAGCGCGGCGAGCCACTGCCCGCGACGCTCCCCGTTGATGATGTTCATGTCGTGCTCCCGTGAATGGCCAGGGCTTGCCGCTCGGCCCGGCGCAGGCCGGCGGCGACGCGCTGGAAGGAATGGTCGACCAGGTCCTCCACCAGGGCCGGCGGCAGGCTGCCGTCCAGCGCCAGGGTGTTCCAATGCTCCTTGTTGAGATGGTAGCCCGGCGTGACGGTGGCGAAGGCGGCGCGCAGCTCCAGGGCGCGGGCCGGGTCGCACTTGAGGCTGAGGCGGGGCGGCTCGCCCTCCTGGGTGAGCAGGGCGAAGACGCGACCGCACACTTTGTAGACCCACACCCCCGGCCCGAAGGGCTCCTCCTCCGTGGCCAGGGGAAAGGCCGCCAGGCGCTGGCGCAGGGCGGAACGGCCCAGGGTGCTTCGCGGCATGGCGCCTCCTTTTCACAGTCCGCCGCCCGCCCCGGGCCTCGCGGCGCTGCTCCACACATGGCCGAGGGATCAGGCGCGGCGTCGCCTGCATCCCTGCTTCAGCTGCAAGGTCCGCTCTGGGGCCGAGGGATCAGGCGCGGTGTCGCCTGCATCCCGGCTTCAGCAGCGACGCCCGGCAGGGCGTCGTCTGCTGCAAGCAGCCACTCTTCACCTACCTGCATAACGTCTACAGCAGCATTGCCCACTCACGGGCCGAGGGATCAGGCGCGGTGTCGCCTGCATCCCGGCTTCCGCAGCCGCACCCACCCATGGGCCGAGGGATCAGGCGCG